>JAITUN010000167.1 GCA_031286285.1 Bacteroidales bacterium
ATGCCATTAACAACCTCCCTTATCACCGCCACCTCCTATATAGACGAAAACCTGCCCAACGGAAAATACAACTATTACATTATCACATATTATACCAACGATTGCATATCGGATTCATCGAATCACGTCGAACAAACAATTGCGCTTAGCATAAAGGAAATGAATAATGAAATTGCGATTTACCCAAATCCAACAAAAAATGAGTTTAAAGTTTCGGGTTTCGGGTTTAAAGTTTCGAGTATCGAAATATTTGATTTAATGGGTCGTACCGTAGAGGCGCACCAATTCCCCTCCTTTGGAGGGGCAGGAGTGGTTAATAACGGTCGCCCCGAAACCACCATCAATATTTCCCACCTGCCCCCCGGAATGTATTTTATCCGAATAACAACAGAAAATGGTGTGATAACAAGAAAAATAACAAGAAAAATAATAAAAAAATAGCCGTAAGGCAATATAAATCAATAAAGTATTATTAAAAATTATTAATTATGTTTAGAAATTTAACTTTAGTAATGATGGCGTTCTTGCTCAGCGTAACAGCAAACGCTTAGCAGTGGATCAGTTTCTCGTCGGCGCCATTGGGTATGTACCACTACATCCTCTTTGTCAATGAGGAGAAAGCGGATGCGAAAAAATTGATAGTAAATTGATTATGTGTAGAGATGCCATTAATGGCGTCTGTGCGTTACAAGCTACAAGAGGCGTTTCCGGTAACGGGGACGCCTCTATTTTTAAAAAAATTTCGTAAAAAGTAACCAACCGATAAATAAAATCGGGATTTTTACGTTAATCGGGTAAATGAATGTCGCATGGAAAGAGAGCAAAATAAAAAGAAGAAAAAGACAGGATTAAGCAAGAAGTTTTTCATTCGGTTTTGGAGTTTCTTTGCTGTTTTTTTGTTATGTATTGTATTGTTTTTTGTCTGTATAGAATTAGAAGTTTTTGGAGACATGCCTTCTTTTGAAGAGTTGGAAAATCCGAAAAGTATGTTGGCTTCGGAAGTCTATTCTGCTGATGGAAAGCTACTTGGAAAATATTATTTTGAAAACCGCTCGAACGTTCATTACAGTGAATTGTCGCCTCATTTGGTTTCGGCGTTGGTAGCGACGGAAGACGTCAGGTTTTACGAACACAGCGGCGTTGACATGCGTGCTTTGGGAAGAGCTGTGAAAGGAATGGCTACCGGTGACAAAAAAGGCGGAGCCTCAACCGTTACCCAGCAGTTGGTGAAAAATCTTTTTCCGCGAGGGAAATTAAACAAAGCACAATTGATGATCCGTAAAATTCAGGAGTGGGTAACAGCCGTAAAAGTCGAAAGAAGCTACACCAAAGAAGAAATTATCGCCATGTATTTCAATACGATGGATTTTGGCAGTCAATCATTTGGAATCAAATCGGCGGCGCGTACTTTTTTCCAAAAAGAACCCATAGATTTGAATATGGAAGAATCGGCGCTGTTGGTAGGAGTTTTAAACGCTCCCACACGATACAGTCCTGTACAAAACCCCGACAGAGCGCTTCAGCGGCGTAATTTAGTGCTTTCGCAAATGAAAAAATATGGTTACATCACCGGACACGTATGCGACTCCGTGCAGCAGATTCCGATAGATGTCTCTTCTTATACCATACAAGACCAAAACGCCGGCTTGGCGCCCTATTTTCGGGAATACTTGCGGTTGGAATTGAAAAAATGGTGCGACAATCATACCAAAGCCGATGGAACCAATTACAACATTTATAAAGACGGACTGAAAATATATACCACCATTGATTCAAGAATGCAGCGGTATGCCGAAGAAGCTGTTAGAGAATGGCTTGGTGGCGAGTTACAGCCGACTTTTTTTGAACATTGGAAAGATGTGAAAAATGCTCCTTTCTCAAATATTACGGATGCGGAAAGAAACACACTGTACGAACGTTCCCAAAGAAATTCCGACCGTTACCGTAGCATGAAAGAAGAAGGATATACCGAGCAACAAATTGATTCCGCCTTCAATGCTCCTGTGCGGATGCGGGTTTTTTCGTGGAACAACCTCATAGATACCACCATGTCGCCCATGGATTCCATAAAATATTATTACTGGTTTTTGCGTTCAGGTTTGATGGCAATGGAACCGAATACCGGTTATGTAAAAGCATACGTGGGCGGTCCCGATTATCGTTATTTCAAATACGATCAGGTAAAATATTCCGCCCGTCAGGTGGGTTCAACCTTTAAACCTTTTGTTTATACGATGGCTATGCAGGAAAAAGGCTATACGCCTTGCTCCGAAATACCCAAAATACAGCCGAGCATAGAGCTTTACGATGGGTCTTTTTGGGCGCCGGCAAACTCCAATAAAGATAGAATAGGAGAGATGGTAACTCTGAAATGGGCATTAGCAAATTCCGACAACTGGATTTCCGCCCATCTGATGAAAGAAATTTCTCCCCAGTCGGTCATTGCTTTGGTGCGGAAAATGGGAGTTACAAGTCCGATTGACCCTGTGCCGTCTATCTGTTTGGGTTCGGCGGATATTACCTTGTGCGAAATGGTAGGCGCCTTCAATACCTATCCCAGTCAGGGAGTTTATGTAGAGCCGATTTTTGTGAAACGCATTGAAGATAAATACGGAAATGTGCTGGAAAATTTCACCCCAAACCAAACCCAGGCAATGAACGAAGAGACGGCTTATACCATGTTGCGCACCATGCAAGGCGTTGTTGAAAGCGGCACTTCGGTACGGCTTCAATATCGTTATAATCTAAGAAATCCGATAGCAGGAAAAACAGGAACGACGCAAAAACAGTCTGACGGATGGTTTATAGGAATGACCCCTTATTTGACGACAGGCGTGTGGACGGGAGGTGAATACAGAAGTATCCATTTCCGCAGCATCACCTACGGACAAGGCGCTCACATGGCTTTGCCCATTTGGGCGTTGTTTATGCAAAAAGTCTATGCCGACCCAACCATCAACATGCCCAAAGATGATTTTCCGAAGCCGACATCAGGCTTTGACGTCAACTTCGACTGCTCCAAAGTAAATCTAAATCTAATAATTGAGGAATTTTAAGAAGAATGTGTTTTATCAAATAGTTATAAATTTTAAAAATAGAAAAAAGATGAAAAAAGGAACATTATTGATAATTTTAGGCGTTGTATTGACCTTCATTTTATGGGGAATTTCCAAATACAATGGTTTTGTAGGCAAAGAAGAAACCGTAACGGCGCAATGGGCAAATGTTGAAAATGTCTATCAACGCCGTGCAGACCTGATTCCCAACTTGGTAGCCACTGTAAAAGGATACGCCGAACACGAACAAAGTACGCTGACCGCCGTAATCGAAGCGCGCGCCAAAGCTACCTCCGTAACCATTAATGCCAACGAACTGACCGAAGCCAATATCGCAGCTTTTCAACAAGCTCAGGATGGCTTGTCCAGCGCATTATCGCGCCTGTTGGTATCCGTAGAACGCTATCCCGACTTGAAAGCCAATCAGAACTTTTTGGAATTGCAGGCACAATTGGAAGGAACCGAAAACAGAATCGCTGTGGAACGTCGGAAATATAACGAAGTAGCGCAAACATTCAACACCGCCATACGCCGTTTCCCCTCCAACATCATTGCCTCCATATCGGGATTTGAAAAGAAAGGCTACTTTAAAGCCGCCGAAGGCAGTGAGAAAGCGCCGGAAGTGCAGTTTTAAATATAGATCTTTTACAACTGATCCACCAACTGTCGTTGTTTTGAGAAAAACTCAATTCGGCTTCTTTCGTCAACTTCAGAAATTTGGACTGATGTTCTTTTCTTTAGTTGCATCCAATTTCTAAAGTTTTCTACCATTTCCTTCTCGAAGGTATAAATTTCAAACTTCTCGAAGGCATGAACGAAGCATATATTTACTTCGGGCGTAAAAGTATAGCTGTAATTGGCGTCAATGCTCAGTTGGGAAATATATAGATTTACTTTATTTTGTGTTTCGGGATAACAACCTTTGTCGGCAACCTCTTGTATGTAATCTAATAAGGCATACAAGTCATTCTTAATAAGTTTTTTATCTTCATCTGTAATCACTTGTATGGACTGAAAATAGAGAATATCGCTTACCAAATAATCAAAAATCATACGATCCCATATAAAATTGGAATTAGGCACTTGTTTTATTGCCTGATAATAACTTGCATCTAACAAGGTTTTTTCCTCTGAAATAGTGGTTTGTGAAAACGGAACAGTCTTTTTCTTGTCGCCATATTGATAATTCCATTTAAACAGGTAGAATAAATTCAAATATTTATAACCTGCATGTAACTGTCGGGGCAATTTATTACAAATATCCATAAACTCCGTTTCAGAAAAATCCTTAAAATAATGGAGTGCATCAATAATCTGTCGTAAAAATTTTAATTCCTCTTTCGAAGGGTCAATATAATTCATCGGTTGCATTAGAAAAGGAATCTTTCCCGAATTAACGCTAGTGATTTTATCTAACGAAATGTGCCATTCAGAAGCAATTTTTACAATTTCATTAATGGAAAATAAAACATCTTTGCGTAGCCTTCTATACACTGCCTCTCGTTCAATAAACAATAAATCCTTCAATGCTAATATTAAATGCGACCTTCTCGGATATTTTTCATAAAGAGCCTGTATAAAACAGTCATACCATAATTCATTACTCATAATATCATATATGTTAGATACATTTTTAAAATGTTTGCAAAAGTAAATAAAAACTTTAATAAAGAAGTTTACAAAATTAATAAAAATTTTTCCGAAAAACATTTTTCGTGTCATATTCAAGATATTTTTTCTCTTTAATGTTATATAAAATAAAAAAAAAAAAAAACAAATCATTTTCAGTGTATTTTTTGCCTTTATGTCATGAAAATAGTGTAAACATTTGGCATTTTATTTTTTTAATCGAAATTTATCATCAGTATTTTATTTTTTTATTAAAATTATATTGAATCGTTTTAATTTTTATTGTACTTTTGCTGTCGTTAATTCTGATTATGTGTAAATAAGAAATAAGTTCAAAAATTTAAGAATATTATGAAATTATGTAATTCTGATGAACGCACAAATTGCGCTCGGTACAACAGTACAAAAGATTGTAAAATAGAAATCATTGAAATAGCGAAAGGCGATACCTTTCAAATTTATTCGGAACAAAATCAAATGATTTTTATTATTGAAGGTTCGTTGAATCTGCTCTCCAAAAAACTAAATAATAAAAATATCAAGGAGGGAGAATTGATG
>JAITUN010000205.1 GCA_031286285.1 Bacteroidales bacterium
CGTGACAAGTGACGCGTGACAAGTGACAGAATTTTGAAATCCATCACTCGTAACTTGTAACTTGTAACTTGTAACTGTTTTTCAGCTTTTCTCTTCCAAAATGTCAAAGAACTCTTGTGTTTTTCCAACACATCGTGATTGAAATTTGCTCGCGCAATACCCCAATCAAAAGGGACGGCAAAAATATAATTTTTTAAATACGATTTTTTGTGAAGATGTTTTTTGTGATGGATTTCGTGTATGGTGTTGGTTTTGTGCTATTTATTTTTACGATCTTGGCGCTCTTGGCGTAAATCTTTGCGCGCTCTGCGGCTAAAAATAGCACGCAGATGACGCAGATGAAACGGATTTACGCAGAAAAAACACACCTAATGCATATTATGTTGTCATCCCTATAAACACAATGGATTCTGTGACTATTATTCTAATTAATAGTACTCATTATGTAATGTATAAATGAAATTATTAGTCTAAAATAAAAATATTTCACTTATGATTGAAATTTTATATATCTTTGCGAAAAAAAAGTTAAAAA
The DNA here is from genome assembly GCA_031286285.1 of Bacteroidales bacterium. Taxonomy (GTDB): domain Bacteria; phylum Bacteroidota; class Bacteroidia; order Bacteroidales; family WCHB1-69; genus WRNX01. The sequence goes on from JAITUN010000205.1 coordinate 536, forward strand.
TTAAATTATTCATTATGAGTGAGAAATATATTGCGAGAGAAAAATACATTGAAAAGATAAGAGCTTTTATTGGTAAAAATGTGATAAAAGTAATAACAGGACAGCGCCGTGTGGGGAAAAGTTACATTTTGTTGCATTTGATAGATGATATAAAAAACTCAATTATTGGGGCAAATATTATTTATATAAATTTTGAATTGGAAGTTTTTCGCCACTTGAAAACTTCAAAAGATTTATACGAATATGTAAACAGTAAATTAGTAGAAAATAATACCTTGAATTATCTTTTTGTAGATGAGATCCAAGAAATTTCAGATTTCCAAAACGCTATTCGTAGTTTGCTTGCCGAACAAAAATGCGATATTTTTATCACAGGGAGTAATTCAAATTTACTTTCCGGCGAACTGGCTACTTCACTTTCAGGAAGATATGTGAATTTTGAAATACATTCGTTGAGTTATAAAGAATTTCAGTTGTTTCATAATTTGGAAAAATCTCAGCAAACGCTTGAAAAATACCTGACTTTTGGCGGACTTCCTTTTTTGAAAAATTTGCAATTATCGGAAAATCAGTCATTTGAATATCTGAAAAATGTGTATTCTACCATATTATTAAAAGATGTTGTGGCTCGTGAAAAGATTCGTAATATCGCATTTTTAGAAAATTTGGTTCTCTTTCTTGCCGATAATGTCGGCAGTTTATTTTCAGCGTTAAATATTAGTAAATATCTTAAAAATCAGAAAATAGATATTTCTACACAGGTAGTAATTAACTATCTGCGCTCATTGGCTAATTCGTTTTTTGTACACAAAGTTGTCCGTTCAGATGTAGCTGGAATAAAAATTTTTGAAATTGGAGAAAAATATTATTTTGAAGATTTGGGATTACGAAATGTGATAAGTGGTTTTAATGCGGTAAAAGATATTGCAAAAATATTGGAAAATGCGGTGTATTTACACTTGATACAATGTGGTTACAAAGTTTTTGTGGGAAAAATTGGCGCTAAAGAAATTGATTTTGTTGGCGAAAAAGATGGGAAAAAAATTTATGTTCAAGTTTCGCTGACAATCATGGAAGAAAAAACGCAAAACCGCGAATTTGAAAGTTTATTGCTTGTTCAAGACAATTATGCAAAATACATTGTTACTTTGAAAGATATGTATATTGGAAATGACTATAAGGGGATTCAATGCTTGAATTTGAACGAGTTTTTAGAAATTGAACTATAGAAAATACCTATTGCTTCACCAATTTCCTCGCCACCCGGTGTTGCTTGGTCGAAGCCACTATCATATAAATTCCCTTTTTCAATTGCGCCACGTTTAGTGTTCCGTCGTTGAAATTATCCTGTGCAAAAATCAAGCTGCCATTCATGTCGTATATAGAAATTTGGTAAGGTTCCTGCTGATTTGTTGCAATATTAATATAATTACTTGCAGGATTGGGCGAAAAATTAAATGATGAAATATAAGGAAGTATCTCTTTTACACTCACTCCTGATACAGTATCTATCTGAATATCTGTAATGGTAGCGGTTTTTATATAGGAATGGTAATCAGAGCCACTACTTTCCAAACGAAAACGCGCCTGAAAAAAATCACTACCTATATAATCATTCAGTGAGAATTCATTATCTTTCCAATGGATATTATCTCCGGAAAAATAAGCTAATTTGTGCCAAGTTTTTCTATCTGTTGTCACTTCAAAATAGATTCCTGCATTATTATTATTATTACCCATATAATACCAAGCACCTATAATAGTACCCCGCCATTTAAAACGGACAGAAATATTTTCTATATCACTGCGAATCGGGAACCAATCTAATTCAGCAAATGACAAATAGTTATCAGAGAAATGACCATTTCCATTATTATTGCACAATGATTTTATTCCGTTCACATTTTTGATTACCCAATCACTTTGTTCAAATCCGTATTTATCTATACTAAAATTGCTAGAATAGGGAATTTGCAGAGGCGCTACAAAAGTTACTACATCTTTATTGGAGGGCGCGGTTTCTTCTCCGGTATCATTGTTTACGGCAATTACATAATATTCATAATTTTTACCTGTTTCAACATCATAATCTTCAAAAAAATTATCAGCAATTTCGTCTAACAACTCATTATTTTTAAACAGTTTGTATGAAGTAGATTCATTATCTTTATCCCAACTTATTGTAATCTTATCTATTCCTGAGCAGGCGCTGAGGTTTTGCGGGGGCA
>JAITUN010000242.1 GCA_031286285.1 Bacteroidales bacterium
GCGAGAACAAGGGTCTTGTTACCCTGAGTGTCAGCTTTGTCGAAGACGGCAAAGAGTGGCTTGGTAGCATTAACATCACTATTGAGTGATTAATTTGAATTTATTTCACACGGAGGCACGAAGGCACAAAGGGAAGAAGGGAAAACAAAGGAAAAATTCTGTCCCTTCTCTTCTTTGTGTTCTGTGCCTTTGTGTGAAATTTCTTAAAAAACATTAAGGAGATTGTAATGAAAAGACTAATTTTATTAATTGTTGTTTGTTCACTGCTCATTGTTAGCTGTGGCAATGTATTTAACCAGCCTGGCGTTAGTGAGCCGGGGTAAGCGTCAAAACAAGTACTTCTGGTAAGAACAGAACCGCAGAATTAAACTTCCAATAAAATTATTTTTGGAGGCAGAAAATGCATTTCAGTAAAGAAGAGAAAAACATGTGGTTGGAAGATTGGAAGGAGAGCGGTAAAAGTGCTTGGTCTTATGCGAAAGAGAATGGACTTAATCCACGTACATTTATCAAGTGGACAAAAACAGAGTCAGAAGCTAAACCCTGCTTTGTAGAAGTTTCTACTCATTCATTAATGCCAGCACCCAACATACCTGAGATACTTATCGAAAAAGGAGATGTAAAAATACATATTCCACTAATGATACAAAGCAATGAACTGCGTGCGATTATGGAAGGGCTGGGAGCAGTATTATGATAGTAGATCTGAGCAAGGTAAAAATATTTCTACGTCCTGGAATCACAGATATGCGAAAGGCAGTAAATGGATTATCAGTAATCGTACAGGAAAACATGAAACAGGATCCGTTCAGCGGAAGCGTATATTTATTCTGCAACCGAGAGCGGAAGCTGTTGAAAGCAGTATACTGGGATAAAAGTGGTTTCTGGCTTAGTCAAAAACGTTTAGAGAAAGATAAGTTCCCTTGGCCTCAAGATGCAAGCGAAGCAAAGGAGCTTACAGGAGACCAATTACAAATGTTGCTAATCGGAATAGATTTTTTCAAGGCACATAAAGAATTGTTTTACAAAAAAATTGCATGACGATCAAAGTCCGGTTTAATATCATAAAATGTTAAACCGGACTCACAAATAAATTAAAAAAAAGTATTTACAATTATATTGTTATAAGCTATAATGAAATATGCCTAACGCAGCAGTACAGCTTGAAACACTTGATGCGTCAATTCTCAATTACATCAAAGAATTAGAGTCTGCTTACAATCAACGATTAAATGAATTAGAAGCAAGTTTAAATAATATGCGATATGATTACGCTGTATTGGAAGAAAAATATGAACTTGCAGTGTACAAACGTTTTATGCGAAGTGCCGAGAAGTTGCTTTCGGATAGCAAACAACAGTTTTTATTTACTTCAGAAGAAGACAGTGTTAAACAATCAAAATCAAACAATGAAGATTATGAAGAAGTAAAATCATTTAAACGCAAAAAAAGAGGGCGTAAAGCATTAGACTCAAAACTCCCTCGCCGAGAACGAATAATAGACATAGCGGAAACAGAGAAAACATGCGCATGTGGGGTTGCACTAACAAGAATTGGAGAAGAATCCAATGAAAAACTACATATAATCCCTCAAAAGGTATTCGTAGAAAAAACAATACGCCCAAAATATGCCTGTCGAGGATGCGAGGGAACAGGAGATGAAGACAAACCGGCAGTGCGCATAGCTCCCGTAGAGCCATCAATTATTCCACGCGGTATTGCATCCGCAAGCCTTTTAAGTACGATAATAACACAAAAGTTTGAATATCATTTACCATATTACCGCCAGGAAAAGCAATTCGAACATATAGGTGTAAGTATAAGCCGCCAGGATATGTCAAGTTGGCAGCAATATGCACACAAAAGAATAAAACCACTTCTTGAACTGATGAGAATAGAGATAAGAAGTGGTCCATTGATTCAGATGGATGAAACAACAGTGCAGGTGATGGGTGAGGAGGGGCGTACATATGATCAAAAAAGTTATATGTGGGTTTCACGAGGAGGGCTTCCTGATAAACCAGTTGTGTTGTATGAATACCGCCAAACGCGCGCTGCGTATAATGCAAAAGATTTATTATTAGGTTATAGTGGTTATCTTCAAACAGACGGGTATGAGGGCTACGATGCTGCTGTTAAGAATATGCCTGGAATTGTCCATGTGGGTTGTTTTGCCCATGCTCGTAGAAAGTTTTTCGAAGCTGCTAAAGTAACATCCAAATCTACGCTAGCGGAAGAAGGAATACAATATATTAAAAAGTTATATGACATAGAATCTAAACTACGAAAAAGATATGAACATGATGAAGATAAAAAAAAGTTTTGCAGAGTAAGGCAACTGTTCGCATGGCGTCCCCTTAAAGAATTTAAAGAATGGCTTTTAAGGACAAAAGATGATGTCCCCCCAAGTTTGCTGCTGGGAAAGGCTGTGGGGTATACTCTTTCTCAATGGGATAAGTTAGTAAGATATCTTGAAAGACCATATCTGACACCTGATAATAATACATGCGAAAATGCAGTCCGCCCTTTTGTCCTTGGCAGAAAAAATTGGCTTTTTTGCCAGAGTCCTGATGGAGCGGATAGTTCTTGCGGCATGTATTCGCTTATCCAAACTGCAAAAAAGAATGGGCTTAACCCCCAACTATATTTGACTACTCTTTTTGACAGAGCACCATATGCTTCCTCCAAAGATGACTGGTTAGAACTGCTCCCCTGGAATATTTCTAAACTGGATTTTTATCGAAAACTCCTACCCGGTAACGAGGTTTAAATTTACGGATACAAAAGGGAGAAACCAACGAATGGCATTATTACATCAGCAGCCGCAATTTAACGGCGAAAGAACTGTTAAAACACGCTCGCTTGGAATGGTCTGTCGAAACAATGCACTGGCTGCTGGAC
>JAITUN010000248.1 GCA_031286285.1 Bacteroidales bacterium
GCATACGACAACAAAGGTTTGATGAGTTCTCGCTCCGAGAGCGTATTAAACGTATTGGAAACCTACACTTACGATAATTTAGACCGTCTTACAAGTGTTACCACCGGAAAAATTGGGCAGACGGGAACCACACAAACTTTCTCTTATCATGGCAACGGAAATATCGAAAACAACTCTGATGTGGGAGATTTTTATTACGGTACTAACATGTCTCCGCCAAAACCGCATGCGGTAACCCAAATAGCGCCGATAAGCGAGAGGGCTATTTCTGCGAATCAGTGTGCTGTTACCTACAACTTCTTTAACCAGCCCACCCAAATCACGGAGGGGAGCTATCAATTTGATCTTTCTTATGGCGCAAACCAGCAGCGTAATAAAGTAGAGAGAAGCAAAAATAATGTTATAGAGAATACGCGCTACTATTATAGCAAATACTTAGAAAAAGAGGTAGATGCCACCGCCGGAACCAAACATTACTATTATATATATGGAGACAATGGCGTGGTGGGTTTGTATATTGACCCTCGCTCGGTAGGCACCGATACGCTGTATTACATCCACACCGACCACTTGGGCAGTTACTGCGCCATAACAACTGCCAACGTACAAGCATGGATGGGTGAAATAGAAAATGCTTGCGGGTGGCAATGTCGGCAGGCGGTGCGGACGTGGTCGTGCGGTGGGATTTCTGCCGACTTGATTTTTTGCTTCTTTTTGATCAAGCAAAAAGAAGAAGAAGAAAACATGAACGGCCGGCTGTACGACCCGGTAATTGCCAGGTTCTTCTCACCGGATAAATTCGTAGCGAACAGTTCTTTTACTCAAGACTTTAACAGGTATAGTTACGCCAGAAACTGCCCGCTGATGTACACCGACCCGGATGGGGAATTCTTCTTTCTCTTTCCGTATGTTAACTGGAGTAAAGAAAGCGGATTAAATTTTGGACTTAATTGTATAGTGGGGATACCCGGAATTGCCAGTGCACAATTTAGTGTTGGAGTTGGACCACAAACCGGATTGACAGCTACTTTGGGAGTTACTGCCGCTTTTACTACGGCTTATGTTTCCATTGGTACGCAAAGCGGGCTTAATGTGGGTTGGTCGTTTGGGCTCTCACCACAGATAGGACTTCCATTTAGTAGCAACATTACTTCGTTTGGAATTAACTATAATTTCAAACACGGAGTATTAAGTGGCAATTTATCAGCCTTTTGTTTTGATTCTAATGGAAAAACTTCTTTTAATCCCTCTTTCTCGGCAGCAATTGCTCCGGAACATTTTACCAATTTGGTAAAAGGAGGAGGATTTAGAAGCAACGAACAGGTATTTAATAGAATGATGGATCGTAACAGTTGCCAAGAAATACTTGATTATTTTGGATTTAAAGGAAAGTATGACCCAGAACATGCTTTGTTTAAAAAATGGGGGTTAGACCATGGAATAACAGACCCCAAAACAGGTAAAATTTATTATAGTGATGGCGCTTTCTCCAAAAACTATGATTATTTAGCTCTTGTAGCACACCACGAATTATTTCATAGTCGAAATGTTAAATCAGGAAAATTTAATGGAAATTACGCACTTGAAGATTGGAATACTTATATGGCTAATTATGAAAATCAAGGTTTATATCCAAGCCAAAGTTCAGAAATTATAAGAAGAATTGAAGGAACGGGATTCGCTTCCGGAATATATGGAATTGGAACAGAGGGATATACTAATTTTTCTCTTCAATGGTGGCATTTCATTTATAGAATTCCAAGACTATGGTAAGGAAATATATTACATTGTTTTTTCTGCTTTTATTAGCAAACGTTGTATACTGTCAAATTGATGGCAATGATAGTTTGTTAAGTAAGTGCGATGTCTATAATAACCTAGATCCTTTTCGCTGTTTTTATCCTGAAGAATATCCGATTTTTGATAAAAATTATCCCCAAAAAACATTTGAAAAACTTTATGAATTTTTTATAGAAAATGTGAAATACCCTGAGACTGCCAAAGCGGATAAACTTGAAGGACAAGTATTTGTACAATTTTGGATAGATTCTAACGGTTTTACTTATGAACATAAAATCATTCGAAGTGTTAGGCAAGATTTGGATGAAGAAGCATTGCGTATAGCTAAACTTATTAAGTATGACATACCAGCAAAGAATAGAGGTAAACCTGTTGGACTTTGTTCTGCACTTCTTTTTATATTTACATTGAATGAGAATGATTCATCTTGGAATCCATTACAATCTGAAAAGGATAAGCCTGTGCGTAAGAGGAAAAGTAATGGCAGAAGCGGTTCTTCAGAAGTAATTGATAATAAAAAACGGAATAATGGATTATAATACTTTTACTCCTTCATGGTGGCATTTCATTTATAGAATTCCAAGGCTATGGTAAAAAAACATATAATATTAATCATTTTACTAATACTAGCAAACTTTGTATATTCTCAAATTGATTCTCTTGAATTTGATCAAAGGAAGTGTGATATTTACGGACTGCGGCATTGGGATAATTCTCCGATTTTTGACAAATCAGCTAAAAACGATTTCGAAAAACTATTTGAATTTATTCAAGAAAATTTAGTATATCCTGCAACTGCCAAAGCAGATAAGATTGAAGGACAAGTATTTGTTGAGTTTTGGATAGATACAACCGGTGTTACGAGTGAGCATAAAATAATCAAGAGTGTTCGGCAAGATTTGGATGATGAAGTTTTGCGAGTAGCTAGACTTATTAAATTTGATGTACCTGCACATTGTTATAATGGCAAGCCCATAGGTATATGTTGGCAATTTCCTATTAGATTTAGATTAGATGATCCAGAGTTTTTGTTTTATAGACCATCTGATAAGGATGAGTCGGGGCGTAAGAAGAAAAGTAAGGATGGTGGTGATTCTTCGAAAGTAATTGATAATAAAAAACGGAACAATGGATTATAATACTTTTACTCCTGCATGGTGGCATTTCATTTATAAAATTCCAAGGCTATGGTAAGAAAATTTATAACAGTAATAGCTTTACTATTATCGATAAACTTTTCATATACTCAAATTGATGATAATGATACTTTGAGACACCATAAGTGTGATAATATTCGTCCATTTTCGCATCCTGAGAAAGAGTTTCCTATATTTGATAATTCAACAAAATATTCGTGGGAAAAATTATATGAATTTCTTCAAGGAAATTTAACTTACCCTGAAAGTGCCAAAGCTGATAAAGTTGAAGGACAGGTGTTTGTTCAATTTTGGATAGATACCAACGGCTTTACTTCTGAACATAAAATCATTCAAAGCGTTCGGCAAGACTTGGATGATGAAGCTTTGCGTGTTGCCAAACTTATTAAATTTGATGTACCTGCAAAAAATTATTGTGATGAACCTATTGGTATGTGTTGGCAAATGCCAATTAGATTTACCTTGAATGAGGGTAAGCCAACGCGGAATACTATTAAAGAATCTAACAAGAATGTGCGTAAGAAGAATAGTAAGGGTGGTGGTTCTTCGGAAGTAATTGATAATAAAAAACGGAACAATGGATTATAATACTTTTGCTCCTCAATGGTGGCATTTTATTTATAAAATTCCAAGATTATGGTAAGGTTTCTGTTACTTATACTAATACTATTTGTTACCTTACCTATGTTAGGGCAAGTTAATTGTGATACTATTGGTCCTCGGTGGTATGATCCTCCAATTTTTGGTAATTCAACAAAATATTCGTGGGAAAAGCTTTTTGAGTTTTTAGCAAATGAATTAGAATATCCTAAAACAGCGAAAGCAGATAAGATTCAAGGACAAGTATTTGTTGCATTTTGGATAGATACTAATGGTTACACCAGTGAACATACTATAACTCAAAGCATTCGACAAGATTTGGATGATGAAGTTTTGCGTGTTGCCAAACTTATAAAATTTGATGTACCGGCAAAAAATGTTTATGGTAAGCCTACTGGTATATGTTTCCAACTTCCTATTAGATTTATATTAAATGATACGGAGTTTTTGTTTTACAAACAGACTGAAAAGGATAAGCCTGTGCGTAAGAGGAAAAGTAAGGGTGGTGGTTCTTCAGAAGTAATTGATAATAAAAAACGGAACAATGGATTATAATACTTTTGCTCTTCAATGGTGGCATTTCATTTATAGAATTCCAAGACTATGGTAAGAGTCTTTTTATTAATTTTTATGCTATATATTAACTTGTTAGGATTTGGGCAAATTGATTGTGATACTCTTAAATTAAATATAGTTATTGGTCGTCATATTATGTCTTATCCTATATATGGTGGATATGCGTTATATTCTGAATTAGGTTCAAATGCATTTTACAGTTTTCTTCAAACAAACTTAGTTTATCCACAAGCAGCAAGAGAAGAAAAAATTGAAGGGATAGTAGTTGTAACATTTTGGATAGACTCAACTGCTGCTACTTCTAATTTTAAAATCTCAGAAGGAGTCAGAGAAGATATAGATAACGAAGCGTTGCGTGTAGCCAAACTTATTAAATTTGATAAACCCGCTATAGATTATTATGGTAACCCTACATGTATGTATTATACACTTTATATTACATTTAGATTAGATGATCCAGAGTTTTTGCTTTATAAACAATCAGATAAGGATAAGCCGGTGCGTAAGAAGAAAAGTAAGAGTGGTGGTTCTTCGGAAGTAATTGATAATAAAAAACGGAACAATGGATTATAATATTTTTACTTCTCAATGGTGGCACTTCATTTATAAAATTCCAAGACTATGGTAAGAGAATTTATAACATTATTTATTTTGCTGTTATTAGCAAACTTTGCACTGCAAATAACGCGGTAAAATCAAAAACAACGGGTTGAATATTCGAACCCATATTGCGTACCTAACGGCACGCTGAATTTGTGCCGTTGCCGGTTTTTTCTACCAATATTGCATCCCTACGGGATGAGGTATCTAAGATTCTAGCAGTGTGTCTCCGGGTTTTTGGTAAATGTTTTCCTGAAAACGCACGCGGGCGGACAAAGGCTCATCGTGAAGCAGAATAGCAAGATTTTTACCCTGTTTTTCATATCAAAATTTTTATATTTTTGCCGCCCCAAATTGGGGTTTAATTATTCATTAAAAATCAAAACAGTATGTTAAAACATTATGAAACCGTTTTCATTATGACACCCGTTTTGTCTGAAGATCAGATGAAGGAAACGGTTAAAAAGTTTGAGAACATTCTCGTCGAAAAAGGGGCTGAGATTGTTCATCAAGAGAACTGGGGGCTCAAGAGGCTTGAGTACCATATCCAAAAAAAATCCACCGGATTTTATCATCTCTTTGAATTTAAGGCTGAACCACAAGTGGTTGGTGAGCTTGAGTTACAGTACCGCCGCGACGAAAGAGTAATCCGTTTTCTAACTATTACACTTGATAAAGACGCAATTGCTTACGCTGAGAAAAGGCGCACGCTTGGCTTCGGTCAGAAAAAAGAGATCAAACCCGAACCCGTTTATGAAATTAAGCATGAACCTAAGCATGAAGTAAAATACGAAGTTATTGAAGAGGTTATTGATGAAGTTATTGACGACGTTATTGAAGCTCCCATTGAAGAACAAATTAATGAACCAAATTTAGAAAATAAGGAGGAATAGTTATGGCACAAAACGATATTAAATATTTGACCCCTATTGCGGTTGATTTTAAAACAAAAAAATATTGTCGCTTTAAGAGAAGCGGTATTAAGTTTATTGATTATAAAGACGGTGAATTTTTGAAGAAATTTGTAAACGAGCAAGGCAGGATTTTGCCAAGGCGTTTAACCGGAACTTCGTTAAAATTTCAGAAGAAAGTTGCACAAGCTGTAAAGCGTGCGCGCCAACTTGCGTTGCTTCCTTTTGTAGCTGATAACTTAAAAACTAACCAATAAGGAGGGCATTACTATGGAAGTTATTTTAAAACATGATGTAGAAAAATTAGGCTACGCCGATGAACTTGTAAAAGTTAGAGATGGTTTCGCAAGAAACTATTTACTCCCGAAAGGGTTAGCTATTCCGGCTAACATCCCCAACAAAAAGATGTTAGCAGAAACTATCAAACAACGTGCTTTTAAGGCTGAAAAAATTCGCAAAGAAGCTGAATTTTTAGCCGGTAAAATTGAGGGTTTGACATTAAAGATTGCACAAAAAGCATCAGAAAAGGGTACTATTTTCGGTTCCGTAAATACAATTGCTGTTGCACAAGCATTGAAAGAGCAGTACGATATTGAAATTGACCGTAAAAAGATTGTTCTTTCTACCGAGCATATTAAAGAGTTGGGTAATTATACCGCTCAAATCAATATTCATAAAGATGTGAAAGTTACCGTTAATTTAGAGGTAATAGCAGAATAGAAGTCTCTTTATTGAATTTTTCTATGGAGAGCCGCTCATTGGGCGGCTTTTTAGTTAAAAAGACTCTCTATCTCTTCTTCAAATTTCTTACAAATGAAGTTTCTTCTTAATTTAAGAGTGGGGGTCAATTCACCTGACTCCACTGCCCACGAGTATCCGATAAGTTTAAATCTTTTCACTTTCTCACTATCTCCAAAGAACTTATTGTATCTATCTACAATCTGTTTAAATTTTGCATGTACTTGCGGATGAACAATCATCTCTTCGTTTGTGGTATAAGAGATTCCTTCTCTTGCGCACCATGAACGCATATCTGCAAATTCAGGTACGATAAGCGCTGCGGCGAATTGTTTGTTTTCACCAACTACCAAAATATTATCAATCATTGGGTGTTCAGAAAATTTATTTTCCACTATAGTAGGAACAATATATTTCCCGAAAGCTGTTTTAAACATCTCTTTTTTTCTTCCGGTTATACGCAATTGTCCTTCGAGTTCTAATTGCCCTAAATCGCCTGTATGAAACCAGCCTTCTTCATCAATCACTTCAGCAGTAAGTTCTGGGGCATTATAGTATCCTTTCATGAGGCAATGGCCTCTTGTGAGTATCTCGCCATCTTCTGCAATTTTCATTTCTATTCCGGGGAGTTGCGGACCCACCGTACCAATTTTAACACCATTTTTAAAGAAGTTACTTACTGCTATTACAGGAGATGTTTCCGTCAATCCATATCCTTCGAGGATAGGCACATCCATCGCCCAAAAAATTTTACCTAATTTGGGTTGTAGTGCAGCACCTCCTGAAACAACCACAGAAAAACGTCCACCCAATGCTGCTTTCCATTTGTTGAGTACTAATTTTCTTGCAACTTTCAGTTTCCACATATACCATTTTGATTTTCCTTCCACATCATATTCTAAGGCTACTTTATTTGCCCAAAAAAAGATAGCTCTTTTAATTCCTTTCTGTTTATAGCCCACAGATAAAATTTTATCGTAGAATTTTTCTAATAATCTTGGCACCGATGTAAAAATATCAGGGCGTATTTCTTTGAGGTTATCTGCAATTGTTGCCATACTTTCTGCATAATAGATAGAGACACCTATGTAATGCCACGCATACATCATCATGCGCTCATATACGTGGCACAGCGGCAAGTAACTTAAACAACGGCTATCTTCTTTAACGGGTATGATTGGAGTTATTGCTTTAGCATTATTCAAGATGTTAGCATGTGTTATCATAGCGCCTTTAGGGTTTCCAGTAGTTCCTGAGGTATAGATTAAAGTCGCTACATCATCAGTACGAATCGAATCTTTAATTTCTTTCAATTCCTGCGGCGCCTGATTTGCCATTCCCAGTTCAATGATTTCATTCAAATGTTTATATCCTCTTAAATTTCTAAAGGTATAGACATTGTCTTTCAAACTGGGAATACTATTAATGACATTTTCAATTTTTCTAAGCAACTCCCACCCTGCAACAAAAACCATTTTAACATCAGCATGGTTCAAAATATACTGGTAGTCTGCTTCACTAATTGTTGGATAAATAGAAACATGGACTGCTCCTACTTGATGAATTGCCATATCCAAAAAATTCCATTCAGGGCGATTATTACTTATAGAGGCAATTTTATCTCCTTTTTTAATGCCCATTTGTAAAAATCCATATGCAATTTGCTCAGCTTTATGTATATATTGTGCGGTGCTGTAATGAACCCAAACACCATTTTCTTTACCTGCGAGAGTATCCTCTTTGGGAAAATTTTCTAAAGCATGGGGTAATAAATCGAAAATTCTTGTTACATTCATATATCATATTTTTTTGGGGACAAAGATAGCAAAAAGTACAAAAAAAAACTGCCGAGCATTCTCGGCAGTTTATTGTTGAAAATATAAACTTATTTCTTCTCAATTCTGAAAATAACTGCTCGTTGTTCTTTATAATCCTTTTCAGGAATATCAGCTTTATGTTGCGGGTCTTCAGCAGTAAAGTTTTGGGTAGAGATCTGATCTACAGGAACACCTTGATCAATAAAGAATTTTCTTACCGCAATAGCACGTCTATAGCCTAAGTCTTTATTGTGTTCTACCGTTCCTTCCGGAGAAGTATAACCTGTGATCATTACTTTAAGATCAGGATTTGCTTTTAGTAATTCTACAGCACGTCTTATATGTTCATTTTTATTATCATCCATTTTTGGAATATCTTTATCTAAATCGAATAAGATTTTGATATTCGATAATGATTGTGCAAGTTCAAGGATAGCTTTTTTCTTGTCTGGATTGTTTTCAGATTCGTCAAGTAATTCTTGAGAGATTGTAGGAAGAAAATAGTAATATTCTACAGTATTTGTAACAATAATAGGTTCATCTTTTTTCTCCATCATTTTGTCCATAAATCTTCTCTTTTGATCTCTCATATATTCATCATTGGCACATGACTTACATGGCAAGAAATGGAATCCGAATTTAACGCCTGCCTGAAATAAGTGCCACTTATTCGTTGAGCTGACATATTTGCTAACCACTTGAGAAACATCAAATTTAGGATTAGCATTTTCAGTAGTTACCACATCTGCTTTTGGGTAAATATCTTTTTTGGGATATACATTAAGAAATCCATAAGATGCAAAAATACCAAGGTAAAAATCTGCATCTCTTGCTATTCCGAACACTCCTCCAAATTCACCAATTACATCCACAGAACATCTTAGTTTTGGTTTAGCGGATTGTCCTTTGACAGATCGGTCATCCATATGAATTAATAAATCAGTATAAACTACATTCAAACCTTCTTTGTCAATAATTTTATCAATTTTAATTGTTCCATCTGTATAACCAATTTTAGCTGAGAATGGGAAGTATCCTTTAATACCCACTCCTGCATAGATACCGTGCTTTCCCCATTTCTTTTCAAATTGCAAAGTTAAAGGAATATCAATTGCCCACACTAATTTTTGCTGCTTAAGTGGAGCTGCGGTGTATTCTAAATCATAGGTGGGATCTTTCGGATCATATACCCTATCATAATAATCATAAATGATACTTGATTCATTAATTTTTGAAAAGATTCCTGTATGATTAATCCCTATTCCTATTCCAATACCAATATTTTGGTGGAAGAAATAGGTGTATCCCAATTCAGCCAAAGCTGTATAAGAACAATTTACAGAAACATTATTTAATTTTTTAAAAGTGTAATTAGCATAACCTCCGCCTATTCGGAATAAGATTCTATGTGGACAAAAATCGTTTTGAGGTTCGGCAATGGAATCCGCAGTAGCGGTTGGTTGGGATTCGTTTTTTGTTTCAGTAGTTTGAGCAAAAGCCACAAACATTCCAAAAATAAGACCGATTAATAATAGTTGTTTTTTCATAAGTATTTATTTTTTTAATTATTCTTATTATTTTTATTTGTTAAAGGCAGGCAGTTATGAATACTGCCCGCCTTAAAACATTATCTTATTTAACAATTACGAATTTAATCGCCTTAATTTCATTAGTACCTGTGGTAATTCTACCCCAGTAAGTACCTTGCGCTCTAAATCCATCCACAATAGTTCTTGAACTAACAACTTGTAGATGTTTTACTAAAGCGCCTTTTGCATCATAGATATCAAGAAGTGCGCCTTCCAACTCAGCGGGTGTTAAATCAAGTTCAACTGTTATAGGTTCATTTGTTTGCGCCGGTACAGGGTATACTTTAACAGTAGTTGATGGATTAAAGGCTTCATCACAAGTACTAAATTCTACAGTACCTATATGATTTCCATTTATGTCAACTTTAAATCCAGTTAGGTGTACTGTATAAATACCATTCACACCATCAGGATCTTGATAATACTGTTTCGTAGCACCAGGTATTATTACACCATTCTTATACCATTGATAAGAAGTAAACTCATAACCACCATTATAGTATGGGCTTCCCGGATTCATATAATTGTTACTTACAACTAATACTTCACCGTATCCTTCCCATTTTCTAAAGATTAAAGACTGATTCCCTGTTCCGGTTCCGGCCCCAATTCCTCCGTGGTTCACGATAATAGTGAACCCGAATTCGCATTCATCAACAGCTAAAACAACATTGTTTGCACCAAATTCTATACCATTTGGAATGTCTACTGTAATAGAATTATATCCTTGCTTAATCTGTATTGATTTTGGCAAAGAGCCTTCAAATGTTATTGTTGCAATATTAGAGAGAGACGAAATTACATAAAATTCAACATTAACTGAATTATCGCATGTTGCAACTTCCGGAGAAACAAATTCTACATTGGTTATAGTAACCGTAATCAGAGGTCTTACAAATGATCCCGGTAATACACAAGGTGATTCATCCATTAATGATTCAATATGATAGGTAGTTGTTGCAGTAGGTGAAACTAAGATGGTCTCATCATTAGTAAATGATGTAATCTCTCTATTAGTACCATCAGTACCAACAAATAGATATTTGAACGGTGGGGTACCTTCAAAGTGAACCTCTATCGGAATAAAGGATGCAGTCGGATCATTAGCACATCTTTGGAGGTCTTCTAGAGTACTTTTAAATACAGCATTTACTACAACCGGTCTGCCAACATTAACCACAATCGGATATTCACAACCGTCAATGAAAATTAACACATTATTATCTCCACTCGGCGCTTCTGCAGGAATATCAATATTTAAGAGATATTGATTTCCTATTTTTTGAATATCCTTATTCCAGCTTGCACCGGCAAAGGTAATCGTTGCTGTCTTAGAAACTAAATCTGTAACATTTAAGTACACATCAACAGTTGGATCGCATGTAGCAACATACGGATTAACTACAACTATATCTGTTACCACTACAGTAATATCAGATTTTGCAAATACACCGGTTACACATTTTGACATATCATTGAGCGATTCAATGGTATATTGAGTTGTTACAGATGGTTTAACATCTAAGTAGAAATGATCTGTTGGCGATATCAGATTCCTGATAAGTCCACCGGGTTGTTCTAAGAGGGTGAAGTTATAAGGTGCTGTACCGTCAGTAAATACAATTTCTAATGTGTATTTAGGATCGTTTGCGCAAGTTTGTGGAACTCCTTCGTTAGCAAATTTAGCTTTAGGAGTAGTAGGTTGGATAGCTTCTATGGTCATTGGATAAGGATCAATATAACATCCTGAAATTGGATTGCTTGCGGAATAGGTAGCAATGTAGGTATAGTTACCTGCTTGAACCGGTTTGTGTGTTTGGTGACCGCCCAAACCGATAAATACATTATTACCACCATCCAAACTGTAGTACCATTCAATATAACCAATACTATAATCTTCAGGAACTCCGCCACTGTAAACAGCGTCTAAAGTAACGATGTCGCCCAAACATAATCCATCTTCAGGTTTTGGATCAATAGTTACACTTTTCCATATCGGATTATCTTTAACATGGTAAACTAATACATTAGAAGCAACAGCATTACAAGTTGGGTTCATAAATTCTGCATTGAGGTAGAATGAATGATCTCCGGTGTAATTGAACTCAATAGTACGAGGGTCAATTTGACTTGTAAAAGGAGCGCAATCGTTAGGCATGTCGTTCCAACAGTAGAGTTTTCCAACTTGAATAGCTGCATCCTCAACAGTTAGTTTATTTGAAATTTCTATAGCAGCTCCTTGACAAACATCATTATAGATGTAATCTTTAGGATAGATTTCAATAGAAGCCTGAGGAACAACTTTCACAGCTGCAAAATCAGTCCATTGTGCATTACATCCTAAATTATTATCAAGATAAGCTCTTACGCTATAAGTGTAAGTTCCCGGAACATTCAATTTTTCTGAATAGAAGTCGTATGGGTTCGTTATTGGCGCACCCGGAGTACGTCTCCACTCAAAAATAAAGTCTGATGGGTCAATTAATGTTACATCAAAATCAACTACTGTTGCTTGTAAGTTCACTTGACCACCCACGCACATGCCCGGTAATTGAAGACCTTCGATATTTTGTGATACAACTAATGATGGTACGGAAAGTACACTTACGTTTGCGGTAGTAGTGCCGTGGCAAGAGCCGGGTCCATAAGAACGATATACTGTAATAGCTATATCATTAATACCATAGTGTAAGTATTCGTTTTTGATTTCAATATTATTATCTTCGGTAAACGGAAGTTCAGTTCCATTTACAGACCAGAAATAAGTATATGGATTTTCAGGAGTTGGGGTCGGATCTACATAAGCGGTAGCCCAAGTTGAGCCATCAAGACAGATGTTTGGATCGGCAACTGCAATTTGAACCTCCGGTTTGGGTTGAACGTTAACTTCATGACATGGAGAAACAGCTGTGCAATTGTAATTAATAGCTTTTACTTCAACGGTGATGCAATAGGGCGCTGCGGGATCACTAACATCTAAATTGTTAGGAACAACAGCGTATTCGCCTTCATCATCAAATTCGGTATAGAAATTAACTTTAGGATTATTGCCTTGACGATAGAACCATGCATATTCGTAGGTAACGTTATCTTGTTTGCCGGTTACTATAGCATGTAATGCCAGGTGTTCATCTTCTAAAGCTTGGTCACAAACGTCATGAGCGCCGAAGATAGTTACTTCAATTTCAGGATGAACCTCAACATATACCGGTGCAGAATGAGCAGATGTACATCCGTTAATGGTAACTGTTGCAGAATAATTATAAGTAGTCAATTCGTTATTGGCAGTAGGTTGATCGGTAATTGTTGGTTCAGAACTTTGAACATAAGACATTCCCATTCTATACCAATCATAATCACCTTCAATATTTCCACTTATAGTTACGGGATCGCCGCTACAAATAGTGGTGGGGGAGATAGTCAATACCGGAGCTGCCGGAATAGGATCAACTTTCACGGTAATTTCATTAGATGTAACTTTACATCCGGAAACAAGTTGAATACCTTGGAAATAATAGATATGGTCTCCCGGAGAAGTCGGGGTATATTCATGGGAAGGAGAATTTCCGCCAGTTATTGCTAAATAATCTTCAAACCATTGCCATATCATGTTATCAATATCCGGAGCGTCTGCATCCAACCAGAATGGCATACCTATACAGATTTGTTCTTTACTTGAATGAATTGCAATTTGAGAGAACATACTTACATAAACACTATGAGGATCGGAAGTTATCTGACAACCGGACTCTAAATCTGTAATTACAACCTTATAAACATAAGGATACGGACTTGACTCGTTGCTTACTTGTTGTGTCGGTTCAGTTCCCATAGGATTACCATTTTCATACCATTGGTAAGTTACCGTTGCATTTTCCGGTTTTACGATAGCATATAAAACGGTTGGATCGGAAGCATCGCACACAGCGGTTGGTCCTGCTATAGAAACAGAAGGAGCAGCTTTAACGGTAATGGTTCCTGCATATACTATTGCAGAAGAACATTCAGCAGCCTCTGTGGTTGCTTTAACAGTAATTATAAATACACCGGGTTCGTCAAACAAAATAGTATGAGCAGATTCTTCAGCGCCAAATATTACTTGATCGTTTTTATACCAGGTATAAATTGCAGGTAGATTAGGAATAACGGTGGCATTAAAGGTTACTTGCTCCCATTGACAAATAGTATCTTCAATAACATTAGCAACAGTAACTACAGGGGTAGGTATTACTATAACAGGTATTGGATTAGAAATAGCCAAACAACCTGATACTATTTGTGTTGCATAGAGTTGATAACCGGGTTGATTTACTGTTGTTGCAGGATTAACATACCAAGACGGAGTTATAGCGCCTTCAATTGCTACATTATCTGCATACCATTGATAAGTAATATTAGGATTAGGTGTAACATGACCGGTTAACAATACTGTTTCTTCCGGACAAATTTCAGTTTTATCCGCTGTAGCAGCAAATGTTGGGAATTGGTAAACAGAAACTGTATGAGGTAATGATTTCACCACACAGCCTGATTCAATATCTGTAATTTCTACAACATAAACGTATGGAGCCGGATCGGGTATATTGCTTACCACTTGAGTAGGATAGGTTCCCTTATGAATACCATTTTCAAACCATTGGTACGTTACTGTAGCATCTGATGGATCAACTTCTGCATACAATACGGTTGGGTCTGCTGCGTTGCAAACGAAATCAGGTCCTGAGATAACAACCGAAGGAACGGCTTTTACCGTAATCTTTCCGGCAAACACCATTTCTGAGGTACAACCTGCTACTTGAGAAGTAGCAGAAACTTTTACTTCAAAGATGCCATAGTGATCAAAGATATGAGTAAATGTTGCTAAATCTGCACCCTCTACTTTAACGCCATCGATATACCATGTGTAGGTAACAGCTTCATTAGTAGTAAGGGTAGCTGTGAAAGTTCTTTGGTCGCCTTGACAAATAGTATCAATAACCGGAACTACTGTAATAACCGGTGTTGGGATTACTGTTACAGGTATTTCATTTGAAGTAGCTACACATTCGGAGCCGATTTGAGTAGCGGTAAATGTGTAAACTGTAGATATAATCGGATTTACATACAATATAGGTGCGTCAGCATCATCAATAGGATCTTCATCAGCATACCATTGATAGATCATATTAGGATCTTCTGAAACATTGGCTGTCAATGTAACAGTTTCTCCTGCGCAGATTTCAGTTTTATCAGC
Organism: Bacteroidales bacterium; assembly: GCA_031286285.1. Lineage (GTDB taxonomy): Bacteria > Bacteroidota > Bacteroidia > Bacteroidales > WCHB1-69 > WRNX01. Next base: position 15,022 of record JAITUN010000248.1, read on the forward strand.
TGTAATTCCAATTACAGGGAAGTCGTTTACATAAACCGGGTGAACGGCTGATAAGATAACGCATCCTGATTCGGAATCTGTAATTTGAACCGTATAGTTATATGGGTATGGGCTTGGGTCTAAATTAGAAATATCTAAAGTAGCTGTATCCTCGCCGGTAATTGCAGTACCATCTAAGAACCATTGATAATCAACCGTTGCATCTTCAGGATCAGTAATTGCATATAAGGTAGCATCTGCTGCTTCGCCGCAAATAATAGTTGGTCCGGCAATCGTTACAGAAGGAGCGTCTTTCACAGTAATTGTTCCTGCATCTACCATTTCTGAGGTACAACCTGCCAATTCGGAAGTAGCAGAAACTTTTACTTCAAATACGCCATAGTGGTCAAAGATATGAGTAAAGGTTCCCAATTCAGCGCCATCTACTTTAACACCATCAATAAACCATGCGTAGGTAACTGCATCGTTAGTAGTAAGGGTAGCGGTGAAAGTTACTTGTTCGCCTTTGCAAATTGTATCAATAACAGGAACTACGGTAATAACAGGAGCTGCAATTACAGTAACAGTCAGTGCATTTGATACAGCCTTACATTCAGACTCGATTTGTTGAGCTGTAAATGTATAGATCGTTGTTACTAGTGGGTGAACTTGTAATACCGGTCCAACTTCGCCTACGATAGAATCTCCGTTGGCATACCATTGGTAGATCATATTTGGATCTTCAGAAACATTGGCAGTTACGATAACGTTGTCGCCTGCACAAACTTCATATTTGTCGGCGGTAATTCCTACAACAAGGAATTCGTTTACATAAACAGGATGAACTTCTGAAAGTATAACGCAACCTGATTCGTTATCTGTAATTTTAACCGTAAAGTTATATGGGTATGGGCTTGGGTCTAAATTAGAAATATCTAAAGTAGCTGTATCCTCGCCTGTAATTGCAGTACCATCTAAGAACCATTGATAATCAACCGTTGCATCTTCAGGATCAGTAATTGCATATAAAGTAGCATCTACTGCATTGCCACAAATTGTGGTCGGTCCTGCGATTGTTACAGCGGGAGCGTCTTTCACGGTAATTGTTCCTGCAAGAACCATGTCGGAAGTACAGTTTGCAAATTCTGAAGTAGCAGAAACTTTAATTTCAAATACGCCATAGTGGTCAAAGATATGAGTAAAGGTTCCCAATTCAGCACCAATAACTTGAGTTCCGTCAATAAACCATGTATAGGTAACTGCATCGTTAGTAGTAAGGGTAGCGGTGAAAGTTACTTGTTCGCCTTTGCAAATTGTATCAACTATAGGAACTACGGTGATTATAGGAGCTGCAATTACAGTAACAGTCAGTGCATTTGATACAGCCTTACATTCTGAGCCAATTTGTTGAGCTGTGAATGTATAGATAGTAGTTACTAGCGGATGTGCCTGTAATACAGGTGCAACTTCGCCTACGATAGAATCTCCGTTGGCATACCATTGGTAAATCATATTTGAATCATAGTCAACATCGGCGGTAACAATAACATTTTCGCCTGCGCAAACTTCATATTTGTCTGCGGTAATTCCTATAACAAGGAATTCGATTACATTAACCTGATGAACCGCTGAAAGCGTAGAGCATCCCGATTCAATATCAGTAATTTTAACTGTAAAGTTATATGGGTATGGACTTGGATCTAAATTAGAGATGTCTAAAGTAGCTGTATCCGCTCCGGTAATTGCTTCACCATCTAAGAACCATTGATATTCAACAGTTGCATTTTCAGGATCGGTAATTGCATACAAAGTAGCATCCGTAGCATTGCCGCAAACTGTGGTCGGTCCTGCAATTACAACAGCAGGAGCAGATTTAATTGTAACGGTTCCTACATAAGTAAGTTCAGATACACAGCCTGCGGTTTGAACGATAGCACGTACTTTATATACATAGACACCGGCTTCGGTTAACATTGGAGTATAAGATGCATTCGTTGCATTATCAATAAGCACGTTGTTTTCATACCATTCATAAGTTACGTTATCAACAATAACATCATCAATAGTAGTATTAACGTTCATGGTAATTTGTTCTCCGCTGCAAATAGTATCTTCTACAGCAGGAGCAACAACATTAACCACAGGGATTGGAGTTACAGTAATCCATTTAATATCAGTAGCGCTACACAATGAGTGTGTTTGTAGCACTCTTACTTCAAATTTAGGATCATAGATATCTGTTTTGGCTAATGGTCCGGTTACGTATTCATATCCGGTTGCGCCCGGGATTAATACAGCGGAAGAGTCAACCAATATGAGAATATCATCTCCCAGTGGCATTTCAAATATGTTATATTCCCATCTGTACCATTGAATGGTCATATTTTGGGTATTGTAGTCATTCAGATTTGCAGTAAGTGTTACTGAGCCGCCTTCGCAAACGGTTTCGTCAGTAGTTGTAATATTCACAACGGGCAATTCATGTACCCAAACTAAGAATGGGTCGCTCATTGTAGAACAGCCGTCGCCACGAGTTACTTCAACGGTGAATGAATAGGGTTCAAATTGTGCGGGCCAATGTTCGGAATAGAATTGACCGGACGGAGCGAAGTCAGGATCTATTTCACGCTCTTCACCTGATTCGTACCAGGTGTATGAAAGGTCGCCTACTTCATCTGACATATGATCAACAGATGCTTTCAAGAATACATCGTTAGTTTCACAAATGTTAGCATCTCCGGAAATTACAACGATAGGATTGCGATATGTGGTAACTGATACAGCAAGATCTTCAGCAAGTATGGAAGCACATCCGGAATTTTCGTAAGTAACAATAGCATTGTAAGTATAAATGGTTACATCATCGTCAATCGCTAATGGAGATTCGGTGAAAGTGTTCAAATAAGCGCCCGGAATTTCAATACCATTTCTAAACCAGGTATAAACCGGATGGATTCCCCAATTGTTTTGATTTGGATATGCGGTAAGGGTTACTTGACCACCCGAACAAATAGTAGTTGTGCTAATTGTAATTTCATCAATTACAGGTTTCGGATGGATATGCAGTGTATAGGATTCTTCAACTCTACATTTAATAACATTATCGTGGTCATCAAATGTGGTAGTTTGTTTAACAACCACCCAGTATGTAACATCACCTACATCAAGCAATTCTGGAGTATTGTAGATTCTTTCGGTAGCGCCCGGAATCATATCAGCATCGGTGAGTGAGTTTTTATACCATTGATATACAAAGTCATCTTCATTATAATCATTGTGGTTGGCAGTTAAGGTTACGCTTCCGTTTACACAGATGTCGGTTTCGGAAGAAGTAATATTAATAACCGGTTGCGGATGAACATATACGAGAAACTCGTCACTCATTGTATAACAACCGAAAGGACCGGAATACTCTACTTTAAAAATATAAGGTTCCGGACTTGTAGGTAAATAAATATGAATATGTTGAGCATCCAATACATCTTCAAGGTCATATTTAGGACCATTCAAATACCATTGATAGCAATTCCAGTCATACGGTGCGTACTGATACTCGCCGTTTTTGAAAGCGGTAATATCCACGTTGGGTACTCCATGCTCTACATGACTACCTGCGTAAACATCACACACGTGGTGGTCGCCGTGGAGTTCGATAATAGGATTCTTAATTACAATTACAGTGTCCGGTCTGGAAAGATTTGAAGCGCATGCAATTCCGCCGAATGGAACTGCTTTAACTGTATAAATGTATAATGTTTGATCTTGATCTACTGTAAGCGGGGAAACGTGAATAGTACCTTGGTTTTCGCCTTCGATTTCAAATCCGTTTTCATACCAAATATAGTAATCCACATTTTCAGGTTTATTTACATGTGCTTTTAATTCTACTTGACCACCATCGCAAATCTTACCAGTCTGCGGCCACATTGTAAGGGCAACCATTACAACATCTGCTTCCAATACGTTTACGTAAAATTCGTATGAAGATTCGCAGCCATGTTCATTAAATGCATAGAACTTGAATTTGTACGGATACGGTCTTGCTTCTAAGCCCGGTACTTCTAATGTAGTACCATGGCCAATTATACCTTCTATTGCAGCAGGATCAAGAGTAACCACTAATTCGTTGTATTTAGCCTCAAATTCAGAATGATAAACGTCAGTATAAATAGTTTGAATTTTTTCCCTCAAGGAGTTAATAAATTCATCTCGATAAACGCGAACATAATCACGTTTGTAACCTAACATATAGCCGGCATTATAAGCAACTTCTTGTAGCTCCCACTCACCATCACATGCCTGAGTATAGGTAATAGGAATAGGGGGAACGGTAATGCTTAAAGTATTGATATCATAATCAGCACAAGTTACTGCGTCAACAACAAAATCAGGATAGCTATTGAGAAATCCCTCTGCGCGTGAATTACCATAATTTTCACCTATATCATATACAAGAAGCGGTAGGTGTCCTGCATCTTCTATTGCAGCGGCTTTTGCAAGAACTTCAATATAAATACGAAGATCTTCTGCACAACTTACAGCCCGAGCTAATGCAGCTAACGTAGCATCTGCATTAGCACGTCCATCACCACCATCGTTGCCTTGGGTCATACCTGCTTTATACATATCCCTCGCAGAGGTAGCAGTGTAAGTATTACATGCCGGAGGAGTAGTAAATAGATCTTCACTATAATCATAAGTTTGCTCACCCGGGATAATTTCTGGCAATGCATAAGCAATATTAAATGAAGAATTCACTGACATTAAGGCTACATTAAAGCCCTGATTAAATCCTAAAGGATATTCTCCCATATCAGTCGGAGTATTTTGATAACCAAATAGAGTCCATACATATTTCAAGCCGGGGAGGTTGCTATATCCATACAGGGTAAAGGGTTCGTTTTCGCAAACGGTAGCCGGACCTTCAACATATACTTCCGGTTGAGGGGTAACGGTGATAACTACTTCTTCAGATTCATCGGAAGTACAACCCGGGTCAAGGGTTACTACTGCTTTATAGGTATATTCAGTAACAAGCGGGTCGTATGTATGTGGGAATACCACAATTTTATGGGTAACAGCGCCCGGTATTATAATACCGTTTTCATACCATGTATAAACTGCACCCGGATAATAAGGAGTAGCCTCTAATACTACAGAACCGCCTTCGCAAATATCAGCATCATCAGTTATTACAGTAATTTGAGGTGCAACTACTACGGTTACTGTTACTGCATTGGATGTTGCTACACATTCAGATTCGATTTGTTGAGCAGTGAATGTATAAACAGTAGTTACAATTGGATTTACATATAAAACAGGTCCGGTAGCTCCTTTAATAGAATCTCCGTTGGCATACCATTGGTAGATCATATTGTCGTCGCCGGAAACATTTGCGGTTAACATTACGGTTTCACCTTCACAAACTTTGGTCTTGTCGGCGGTAATTCCTATTACAGCAAATTCACCTACATATACAGAATGAACTGCAGATTGTACCATACATAATGATACCGGATCAATAATTTGAACATAGAAATTATATGGATATGGGCTGGGATCAAGTTCTGAGATATCTAAAGCCTGATCTTCGCCAACAGTGGTGGGGTTGTCATTCATGTACCATGCAAAAGTAACTTCAGCATCTACAGGATCTGTTACAGCGTATAGGGTAGCATTTACTGCCTCACCGCATATCACTTCAGGTCCTGCAATCACTACACCCGGAGCATCCTTAACTGTAATTTCACCTACTTTTACCAAACCTGAAGTACATGGCGCATCTTGTGCTTTAGCAGAAACCTCTACTATAAATACACCGTGGTGATCAAATATTGGAGTGAAGTATGGTAAGATTGCATCGGGAACTTGCTCGCCGTTAATAAACCATGCGTATGTAACTGATTCGTCTGTGGGCGTTACTGTTACTTCAAAGGTTACTTGTTCGCCTCTGCAAATAGTTTCTATTTTCGGATTTCCGGAAACTATTTCAGGAGTTGGGATTACTGTTACGGTTGCTTCGTTGGAAGTAGCCACACATAATGAACCGATTTGGGTAGCAGTGAATGTGTAAACGGTAGTTACTAATGGATTTACATATAATACAGGTCCGTTAGCGCCCGAGATATCTATATCGTCTGCTTTCCATTGATAAATCATATTGTCGTCACCGGAAACGTTTGCGGTTAACATTACGGTTTCACCTGCGCAAATTTCAGTTTTATCAGCAGTAATTCCAATTACAGGAAATTCATTTACATAAACATAATGTTCTGCTGAAATAGTTACACAACCGGATGTTGGGTCGGTTACTTTTACAACATATACATAAGGATAAGGACTTGCAATATTGCTTACCTGAATATTATTTGTTGAACCCATTAATGCACCATGTTCATACCATAAGTATTCATATTGGTTGAATAGGTCTAACGGATCGGTTACAGCATATAAATGGGTTGGAGTTTCTGCATTGCAAACTATAGAAGGTCCTTCGATATGAACCTGAGGAGCTGCTTTTACATAAACTGTTGCAATATAAGTGAGCGTTGATGTACAACCGGCTACGTCTGAAATAGCCTTAACTTGTACATCAAATGTGCCTTCATTTTCGAAGAGATAGTTAAGGATGTAACTTGCATTTTCTGCTACAATCTGACCATTGATATACCATGTATAGGTTACATTGGTAACATTCGTAACTGAAGCAAATACCATTTGTTGAGTTCCTTGACAGATTGTAAATTGTTCATACTTTTCTGTTACAATCGGTAGCGGAATAACGGTAATGGTTAAAGGATTGGAAGTAGCAATACAAGTGGTTCCATTTTGTTGAGCCTCGAATCTGTAGATTGTTGTTTCTGTTGGATATACTTGACAAATTGGGGCAGTACCTACGATATTACCGGCATCATCCAACCATCTGTAAGTCATGTTGGGAGCTTCTGTAATTTGAGCGGTTAAAATAACGGTTTCGCCCGGGCAAGTTTCGGTTACGTCAGCAGAAATACCTACTTGAGGCGCTTCGTTTACGTAAACATAATGCTCTGCAGAAATGGATACACATCCTGTTGATGGGTCAGTTACTTTTACAACATATACATAAGGATATGGACTTGCAACATTGCTTACAGGAATATTATTCGTTGAACCCATTAATGCACCGTGTTCATACCATAGGTATTCATATTGGTTAAATTCATCCAACGGATCGGTTACGGCATATAGATTGGCGGGGTTTTCAGTATTGCAAACTATGGCAGGTCCTTCAATATGAACTTGAGGAACAGGGAGTACATATACGGTTGCAATATAAGTGAGCGCTGATGTACAACCGGCTACGTTTGAAATAACCTTAACCTGTACATCAAATGTGCCTGCATCTTCATAGAGATAGTTGAATATGTAACTTGCATTCTCTGCTACGATCTGACCATTGATATACCAAGTGTAGGTTACATCGGTAAGATTAGTAACTGAAGCGAATACACTTTGTTGCGCGCCTTGGCAGATTGTGTATTGTTCATACTTTTCTGTTACAATCGGTAGCGGAATAACGGTAATGGTTAAAGGATTGGAGGTAGCAGTACAGGTAGTTCCATTTTGTTGAGCCTCGAATCTGTAGATTGTTGTTTCTGTTGGATATACTTGACAAATTGGAGCATTTCCTACCACATTATCATTATCATCCAACCATCTGTAAGTCATATTGGAGGTTTCTGTAATATTGGCGGTTAAAATAACGGTTTCGCCGGGGCAAGTTTCGGTTTTATCAGCAGTGATTCCAACAACTGAAAACTCTTCTACATAAACTGTAAATGCGGCAGATTGAACCACGCATCCGGTTTGGAGTTCAGAAACTACAACTACATAGATATAGGGTTCCGGACTGGGAGTTGTGCTAATATCTTGTGTAGCCTTATCTCCGCCGATAATCTCTTCTCCATTCAAATACCATTGGTAGGTAAGTGTTGCTTCATAACCCACGGGGTTAACTATTGCATACAATACTGCGGGAACTTCGGAGTTGCAAACCAAGGTTGGTCCTGCAATCTCAACGCCGTAAAGACCACCCACTGCTACTTGAACCTGAGTAGTTACTAATTCGCAATTATTGCCGGGATATGCTAAACGAGCATATACATAGTGAACACCTTCTGTATCAAATGGAATATTGAGATAGTTCAAGTTTTCTCCGGGTACTTCAATGCCGTCCACCCACCAGGTAATGGTTGGTTCTCCGTATTCTAGAATATTCTCGTCTTCACCTAAAGAGAAGAAAACGAGCGTATTTAGACAAGTAACTGTGGTTGAAGCATCAATTTCAACCGGTTTTAATGTGCCTTGTACTGTAATGGTAAATGGGGTCATTTCGGAATGGCAGGCAGCGTTCAACATCTCTACTTGTACGTAGTATGTGGAAACTCCACCTGTACCCGTCATATCTTTGTATTCAAATAATCTGTGATTTTCGTAAGTAGTATCAATCGGGTCTCCATTAATATCATCAAACCATAGATAGCGATAGATGATGCCGCCGTCGAAAACAATGGCATTTGCTTCCACTTCTACTGCGCCATTTTCGCAAATCTTATAGTTGTCAATTACAACCACCGGTTTTGGAACTACTTGGAAGTACAATATTGGAGAGTACACCACTTCGCAGCCGCAAAGCGATACTTCTAACTGATATTCAATCACAGCAATAGAGTCTCCAATAACTTCTTCGTACATAAGTTCATTTTCGTCAACAAGATAGTTGCCATCTTTTTTCCATTTGAGGAGATATTCGGTGGCTTCTGTTTCCACGATAGCCACTAAGTGCAAGGTTTCGCCAACGCAGCCTGAGTTAGGTCCTGAAATTGTAACCGTTGCGGGTGGGCATCCCACTTTAAAGTGGTGATATACCAATTGTGCATCGCAACCGGGGCAATCTTGGATAGCCTTAACAGCCACAAAGTAATCGCCGATATTTCCAAGAACGGCTTGGTCGGTTAGCACATATACATTTCCGGTAACGCCGGTTACTTCAGTTCCGTTCAAGAACCATTGATAAGTAGCGTTTCCGTGTCCGCCGGCGATATTAGCGGTAAACTCGGCAGATGGTGTGTCTTTGGGCAGGAATGTTGGTCCGCTAACCATAAGTACCGGATCTTTCAGTACGGTAACTTGATAACATTCTGAGAATGTATGGCATTGATCCGGTTCTAACGGATCGGGAACACCTTGCCATATTTCTAATTGATAGCAATAGGATTTAGGTCCTAATTCATTTTCGTGTAATGCAGGGTTCGTGGTGAACTCTACCATATTGATGCCGGGAGGCAACAGGTATTCTTGATAAATATCATTCAAAGCCAATCCGTTTTCTAACCATCTGTAATACACAGGGGCAGCGCCGGTTCCCAAGGCAATATTTGAAAGTTCAAATTGAGTTTTTACACTTCCGCCTTCACATACAATATCTTCTTTGTTGCCGATAATCTCGATATTAATACCGGCATCAATGCCAATTGTTGGTGTATGTTCAATATGAGGACAGTTTAGTCCATTAGTATTTACATAGATCTCAAAATAGATCTGTACTACATCGTCGTCCATATCAATTTTGTAGGTTCCGGTTAAGGAAGTATATGGGATAGGATTACCGGTATCCCAGTTAGGAGTAGCAATTGTACCTGTATTTTTATATATATACCATATATAATTTTGGTTTCCATTTGCGCCCGCAATATTAGCGGTTAGGTTAATGGTATTGTGGTTACATATTTTTGTGGGGATTGGACCGAAAGTAATGTTGGTTACGGGGTCATTTGCGGGTTCAACTTCAAAATCTTTGTGAGCAGAACAGCCACCCTCAGAGGTAGGAGTAGTTGCAACAAAACGATAAGTTGCTGTAGTAGTACGTCCGGTAATTCCGCAAGTTAAACTGGTAGAAAGAGCGGGTCCTCCAACAATTCCTCCTACAACTTCATACCATGCATACGTGCAGCCTGCCGGTGATGTTACCGTAGTAGAAAGGGTTGCGGTTTCTCCAGGACAAGGAAGTGCGTCAATCTCTATCTCTTCAATGTCCGGTAAGCCGTAGATATGTATTGTCGTTTCTACTGTATTGGAGCAATAGTCATCTTCAAATGTGCAAGTAATGGTATATTCTTGGGTAATAGCGCCTGCCAGATTAATCTCTCCGTTATCTTCGTCAATATCTAATGCGGGGTCTGAAGTGTAATTAAGATTTTTCAAGGTTCCTTCTCCGGTTAGTTTTGTAAAAGTGGGCAAAAGAGTACCTTCAGCGCAAAGCGCACCACCTGAATAGGATAATGTTGCGGTGGGAAGCGCTCTAACTGTAAGTGGTTGAGTAGCTGAATTTTCACAGCCATTTTCATCGGTAAAAGTATAAGTAATTGTATAGGGAGCTCCTACGCTTACGCCGGCAACATCCGGATAGAATACGCCGTCAGTTACGCCTGTGCCGCTATATACGCCGGTACCTGTTGATGTTGAAGAGCCGCCGGTTAAAGTTAACGGGTCTGCATCAATACAAATATCGGTAATACCAAGGGTAAAGGTAACTACCGGTAAAGCATTAACTTTTACGCCCCCTTTTACTTCTATAGATTTACAACCATTACCATCTTCTCCGATAACTGATACATAACCATCTTGAGGGATTGAAGTATCAACGGTAAAAGAAGCGATGGTAGCAGAATAAGTTCCGCTTACTGTAGATCCGGTCCAATCCCATGACATACCGGTAGAGCCGGTATTTGCTTGCACGATTAGTGTTTCATTTAAACAAACGGTATCCACACCGGATAAGGTTATTATCGGTAGCGCCCAAGTGGTTAAAGTAATTTCGTCTTGCGTATAGCACTCTTCATAATCGGTATTATATAATCTCCATGCAACTTCCACCGAGTATCCTTCGGGTACAGTAATTGTTGCCTCTGGGTCGGTTGGACCTTCAATATCGAATCCGGTAACGGGCATATCTGCATCATCCGTAAGCACCACCCATTCTCCTCTTTCGCCTGTTATCGGAGCATTGGCTTCCATTTGGAAAGTAAATTCACCATCAACGGCACATTCGCTTGGATTAGTTGGCTCAGTAATTGCTGCTTGCGTAGGTAACGGGTAAACGGTAACGGGTACATCAATTTCAACATAACAGTAAATTTCTTCCGGTTCGTCAATATTATCTCTAACCGTTAGTATAACAGTTCCGGTACCCACATGAGCTGTAGCTGTATTAACTGTAAAAACATTATCTACGCCTGTACCGTCAATATCTCCAGTGGTTTCCCAAAGATAAGAATAGTCTCCGGAACTGGAACCGCCGGTAACGGTTGCTGTAATTATCAATGTACCGTCTTCGCAGCCCTTATATTCAGTTTCGTCAAATTCAACTTCGGGTATTTCGTAAACGGTGATAGAACCTTCGGCAAGCCTTTCGCATCCGTTACCATCAGTAACCGTAACAGAAAAAGAACCTCCTGTTACCGGATCGTCTGTATCTATTTCATAAGCGGACTCATCTGTGATAGATCCATCGCTAGTACCATCTACACCTGTAGACACCCATACATAGGTATAATCAGGTGCCGGGGCTTGATTATTATAGGATACCTTTGCAATTATTTCAGCATCCTCAAATTGACAAGCCACGAGATCAACCGGTTCAACTGTTAAGGTTGGGTTTTCGAACACCACAATCATTACGGTATCTCTTGCGGGGTCGCAAGGTTCTTTCGAGATTGTCCATACCACAAAAGCTGTATCTCCGGGGGCTACGGTTACGGTTGTAACATTGCCAACAGTAGTTGTAAGTGATCCTTTATCCACCGACCAAAGACCTGTTTCTCCTTCACCTGTATTTGGCGCATTTCCTGTTAAGGTAAAAGTATTACCTGCTGTAGGCAGAGCGTCACATTGTTTTAATGTGTCTGGTCCTGCTATCACAGCAACAGGTTTTTTTAGTACAGTAATTGTGATTTCATCTTCTCCTTCGCAAGTAAAGTCGTCGCCATATACATTAGCAGGAACGGCGTTCACTTTTGTTACAACTTTGAAAGTGTTGGCGCCATAATCTGCAGTACCCGCAGTTACTAATGCTTCAATATCAACAATAAACTCAACAGGTATTATTGCTTTGGTTGCGTCTAGATCTTGTATATTTTCATCAACTGGGTCCCCATTCACATACAATGTAGTTACTAATTCATAATCTCCATCGTATGTAAAATCAGGAGTTGCTGATATCGTTACAAACCCATCTTCACAAACCCTTTCTATATCTGCTTCAAGGTCTTCTACTGTTGGAGGGGCAAGCACTTCAAAAGATATGTATGTATTAGCATCACAACTATTTAGTACAGAAGGTTTTCCATTTAGATCTATTACTGAGATAGCAAAAGTAAAAGTATTTGTACCTAATGTTAAATTGGTAAATTCTTGCTCTTTCCATACAAGAGGAGCAGTATGATCATAATTGGATGCATAATTACCGGGATAAGTATTTGTACCATCACTCCAGGTATAGTTAATTGTAATTCCGTCGGCTTCAGGAATATCCCAACTGGCAGCTCCGGAGAGTGTTACCGACCCACCTGTACACACTAAATCTGTTAGAGTAGTAGGGTCTATTGATACTTCCGGAAAACTTAACACATGAAGTTCAATCGGAGGTATGGTACCATCCGATCCAAGAGAGGATAAGAGAACTCCATCTTCCTTAATCGTACCATAAATGAGCATTGAACCTGTAATCGGTAAATTAACAGAAAAGAAGTTGGCAATAAAACTCATTACAGGATCTGTTGAATGCTCATCAATAACATACCAAGTAGAACCATTATCAGTACTTACATGAATTTCCGGCTCTGTAAGATCAGTGTAATGCCCATCATCAAGGGTTACAGTAAATGCAACAGGGATAGTGACTGTTCCTGTTGCAGAGCATCGCAATCCTGATTGGACAGCCGATGTGACTCCGATTCCGGCTCTAGTTTGCGCGTTCACATTAATAAATCCCACAAAAAGTAGGAATGTTAGAAGAAAAATCGTAAATTTTTTCATCGTTTAAAAATTTAATTGTTACTATTTTGATTAATTAATTATTTTTTTGGTTTGATTTAACATACAATATATCAGACAACTAACCATTGCCTGCTGAGGGGTTTTTATTATTATCATCTTTTTCATAGATATTATTTTGCATACTATCCACTGAGTTGCAAAAATAATTATTTTTTAATACGAAAATTAAAATGTGTTTTTTTTTTTTTAGGTGTTATTTTTATCGAAAAAGCGCAATTATTAACATCAAAATGTTAACAAGAAAACGGAGCAAAAGTGTGTCGTCCTTTAATCTCTAAATCCTTTACTTCACTTTTTTATCCGCATCCCATAGAAAGAGCGATATACAAATATAAGTCCAATGATTAAAAATCCAATTCCTATATATGGTGTAAAGTCTATAGCTTCTGTTTTTTGAGCTTCCAACTTCATGGTAATGGCAATCTCTACCGCCAACAATCCGAAGAGGGTTGAGAATTTGATGATGGGGTTCATGGCAACCGAGGTCGTATCTTTATAGGGGTCTCCAACGGTGTCTCCTACCACGGCAGCGGCGTGCAACTCAGTATTTTTCTCTTTCAAATCAACTTCCACCACTTTTTTGGCATTGTCCCATGCGCCGCCGGCATTTGCCATATACATTGCCTGAAATAATCCGAATATGGCGATTGAGATTAAATAGGAGACAAAGAAGTTGGGGTCAAAAAAGGCAAAAGCTAAAGTTAGGGAGAAGATTACAATAAATATGTTCCACATTCCCTGTTGGGCGTATTGTGTGCAAATTTTTACTACGGTTTTTGAATCGTTTATATCTGCTTCTTGTTTATCTAAGTTTAAGTTTCTTTTAATAAACTCCACTGCTCGGTATGCTCCGGTGGTAACGGCTTGCATTGAAGCGCCGCTGAACCAATAGATTACAGCTCCTCCGGTAATAAACCCGAGAATCACGGGTGCATCGGTAAGGCTCAATTGCAACAAGCCTAAGTTTTTCAACAATAAGATAATGGCAAAAATCATAGTGGTAGCGCCCACCACAGCCGTTCCTATAAGTACCGGCTTTGCCGTAGCTTTGAATGTATTTCCTGCTCCGTCGTTTGCTTCTAAGAAATATTTACCTTTTTCAAAATCGGGTTTGAAACCAAAATCTCTTTCAATCTCTTCGGAAATACCGTTAACAGCTTCAATTTGTGAAAGCTCGAACACCGATTGTGCGTTATCGGTAACGGGTCCGTAGCTATCTACGGCAATGGTAACGGGACCCATACCCAAGAAACCAAAAGCCACCAATCCGAAAGCAAAGATAGAAGCGTACTCTCCAAAAACATCCAATCCATTGGAAGAAACTATGAAAGCACACACCATTAATCCCACCATGACAATCCCTTTCCAAAAAGCGCTAAAATTTCCGGCAACCATACCGGAAAGGATATTCAGTGAGGCGCCCCCTTCACGGGAAGCGGTTACCACTTCCTCTACGTGCTTGGAACGAGAACTGGTGAAGATTTTTGTAAACTCCGGAATCACTGCCGCCGCCAATGTACCCAAACTAATAATGGTAGCTAATTTCCACCACAAATCCGGGTTATAGTTTTCAATTTGGCTGTTATTGTTTAGCAGCAAATAACTCGTTATATATGTAATAATTATTGAAACTACGGAAGTAATCCAAACTAAAGAGGTTAGCGGGGCTTCAAAATTAAAATTGTCTGCTTTTTTGTATTTATATTCAGAAACTGCTTGATTTATTTTGTAAGAGAACACGGAAGTGAATACCATGAGGATACGCATGGCAAAGATCCAAACGATGAGTAGGGCTTGAATTTTGGGGCAGAACGGCATGCAGAGTACAAGGAACGAAATTAACGCCACTCCGGTTACTCCATAAGTTTCAAAGCCGTCGGCGGTGGGACCGACACTGTCTCCGGCGTTGTCTCCGGTACAGTCGGCAATCACGCCCGGATTTCTTGGGTCGTCTTCTCCTATTTTAAAAATCACTTTCATCAAGTCGGAGCCGATATCTGCAATTTTAGTAAAGATACCGCCTGCAATTCTCAACGCGCTCGCGCCCAACGATTCTCCAATGGCAAAGCCGATTAAACAGGCGCCTGCGCTCTTGGCATCTACAAAAAGAAGAATGATAAGCATTAACACTAATTCGATGGTAATGAGCAGTAAGCCCACGCTCATTCCCGATTGAAGCGGAATTGAAACTACATTCCACGGTTTTCCTTTCAAAGAAGCAAACGAAGTTCTGCTGTTGGCAAAGGTGTTGATTCGAATCCCAAACCAGGCTACAGCGTAAGAACCTGAAATGCCGAGTATAGTCCAAATCAAAATTTTCAAGACATCGCCCGCGCCTTTGCCACTTAGAAATCCAAAATAAAAAATGATAGAGGCGCCAATAATTACAAACAGGATTAGTAGAAATTTTCCTTGTTGTAACAGATAGGTTTTGCAGGTTTCATAGATGATAGCGGAAATATTTGCCATCTTTTTATGCACCGGATACCTTTTAATGTTAATAGCTTGAAACAAACCGAACAGCAATCCGAGAAACACGATAATGGAACCCCAAATTAGAAGAGACCAACCGGAAATGGCATCATTAAAGAATGTGATGCTTTTAAAATCAGGCAGTTTAATGTCTGCCTCGCCTGCAAACGCTAAAAATGGAATCACTATAATGCAGAAAAGGAATAGTACTTTTTTCATAAGTTTTTATATTTATAATTAATATTTTGTTGCGACCTGATAAAGTTTGCAAATGTATAGGATTTTTTAAATTACAATAAAAACAGATTAACTGATTTAAAAATAAATAAAAAAACTCGTCGTTAAATTACCAAAAACAACTCCAATGAGATTCAAAACCTTAATTTTTCTACTGATTTTTTTTCTAATCACTACCTGCTCTTTTGCCACTCATCTATTCATTCCGATGGATTTAGAGCAGAAAAACCATTTAAAAGCTTACGGAATTGCGTTTTATGCTATTACCAAAGATATTGATGTAAGTTGGTTGCTCAATTATCGTGGGGGGAGCTTCATGCTGCCTTATAGTGCGGGCGTTGAAGATGAGTGTGTAATCCGTGGTGTTTCGTATCAGGTAATTGCTGATGTGCAGGCAGCCGCCATTTTGAACGAAATTGCAGCCACCGAAAGCAATATGGACGATGTAAAACTTACCAAAGCGCCCAAGATTGCCGTCTATTCGCCCAAGAACAAGTTACCCTGGGACGATGCGGTAACTTTAGTGCTGACTTATGCCGAAATTCCTTACGAAGTAATTTACGACGAAGAGGTAATGAATGATGTGCTTCCAAAATACGACTGGCTCCACCTGCATCATGAAGATTTTACCGGACAGTACGGAAAGTTTTGGGGCTCCTACAAAAATGCTCCTTGGTATATTGAAGATGTTAAACTTCAAGAAGCGACAGCTCAAAAATTGGGTTTTAACAAAGTGTCGCAACTGAAGTTGGCGGTTGCTAAAAAAATCCGCGATTTTGTCATGGGCGGCGGATACCTGTTTGCCATGTGTTCCGGACCCGACAGTTTCGATGTTGCCCTTGCCGCTGATGGTGTGGATATTTGCGAAACCCCTTTCGACTACGACCCCATGGATAAAAATGCTCAACAAAAACTAAACTACGACAACTGTTTCGCTTTCACCGACTTTATTCTCGTTACCAACCCTTACACTTACGAAATTTCCGATATTGATGTTGATCCCACGATGCACATTAAGAATAAGAAGAACGATTATTTTACGCTGTTCGAATTTTCGGCGAAATGGGATCCGGTACCCACGATGCTTACGCAATGCCATCAAAATGTAATTTCAGGATTTATGGGGCAAACCACAGCTTTTAACAAGAACAGAATAAAACCCAACGTGGTGATTATGGGTGAAACCAAGATTTTTGACGAAGCAAGATATATTCACGGCTCGTTCGGAAACGGTACTTTTACTTTTTATGGGGGACATGACCCGGAAGATTACCAACATTATGTTGGCGACCCACCCACCGACCTGAATCTGTTTCCCAACTCGGCTGGCTACAGGCTTATCCTAAATAATGTTTTATTTCCGGCGGCAAAAAAACAGAAGCAGAAAACTTAAACCTTTCTCCCATATCTCAATCTCCTCACAAGAATCATCACTGTCGCCATGATGCTGATAATCACTAAGGGTCCTACAGTATTCAATAAAATGTAGAAATTTCTTTTTTCTTTCACTGCAATAGGATTTAACGTTCCTATTTTAAAACTTTTAGAGCGTATCTTTATTAAAGAAGAGTCAGCGCTTAAATAATTAACGCAATTGAGAATAAAATCTGAGTTGTCGTATTGTATTTTTGAATATAGGTCTAAGCCTGCAGGATAAGGTTGTTGGTTTCTCGAATCATAATAATTTCGAATGATGTCTCCGTCTGAAACAAAAATTTGCCGAGTTGTTTCTTTACTTTCCGTTTTGAAGTCAAACTCTTTGATAGTGTCAAACTCCACAGGTAGGATCCCTTTATACGCGGAAGTAAACTTTCCTTCAACCAAGACGGCAATGGGTTCATACATTCTGTAATATTCCTCTAAATTTGGTTTTACTTTAATTACATTAAGTGTTACAATAGTGGGGGTTGGCACCACTTTGGTTTTTTCTGAGGTTGTAGCTAAAACTGTTTTTTTAATAGTAGAATCGGTACCCACAAAATCAATAGTTCCTGCAAAGTCAACTTTTAAGGCTTTTATTTTTCTAACAATAGGATGTTTGGAAAAATTGACAATAATTGGCATATAAGGAAATGCCCAAAATTTGTATTGGGGTTGATTGCCTACATATCCGGAAACAAGAGGCACAGATCGGCATTTTAAGTCTTGAATTAAATTGGCATTTAATCTGACGCCATATTTAAAAAATAAGGAGTTTAGATTCAAGGAATTTTCTTCGGCAAAGAATTCATTACTATTTTGCAGACTGTCTATTGAAGCATTGGTAGCATCAATGAGCCACAGTACTTTTCCTCCATTCATTATAAATTGGTCAATCACATATTTATCCATATCGGAAAAAGGTTGAGTGGGTTGGGCAACAATCAAGACATCAAAATTATTACCATGGTTTCCAATTTTTGCTTCAGCAGAGTCTTTAACATAAATGTCTCGTAAACTATTTATTCTATTATTAATTGTAACTCTATCTACTTTATAGTATCGTTGTAATTGCCACTCCATCCATGAAGTTGCTTTCCTGTCAAGTTCGCCGTGTCCTTCTAAAAAAACTACTTTCTGAGCAATACTTGTAGTAATATTTCTTATTGCTGAAACCAAGTTATATTCTAACTCTTGAATAGAAAAGTCGAGCCAGTCTACTCCGTTCGGATCAGATACGACCAAAGTAACCGGATATTCTTTAGAACGATAAGTAAAAAAAGCTCCCGGTACAACCCAGGAAGTTGAATAATCTTCTCGTGCAATTGGAATTGGGTAGAGTCCTTTTTTATAAAACTCTCCAAAAATGGCATTGATCTCTTCCTGGTCTTTCCCTGCAACAGGGTCAATCATGTCAAATTCAATTTGTTTAGAATACCTACAAAATTCTTCCAATATCTCTTTTGTTTTTTGTGTAAAAATTTGATAATCTACAGGATTATTCTTTCCTTCTAAAAAAACTTTAATATAAATTTTATCAGGGAGATTTTTTAAAAGTGTGATAGTAGAAGGAGCCAATGAGTTTCTTTTTTCAGCAGTTAAATCAATTCTTACGTTAAAAAAAGACAAAATGATATTGAGTGCAATTAAGATTATTATACTTGAAAATAAAGTAATAATTGCAGAACGTTTGTATTTAGTTTTGTTTTTCATAGGAACAAATATATTTACCATTTACGACTAAGCAACACGATACGGGTAGATATCAGGAAAATAAGTATTACACTTACAAAGTATAGGATATCGCGGGTATCAATTAAGCCTATACTGAAAGATTTATAGTGATAATCGATTCCTAAACTTTTAACAAAAAACCCTACAGTTCCCAATATTTCGAAACTGTAAATAAATTCAAATCCGAAATACATAATGAAGCAGAGGGGAGCGGCCATCACGAAAGCAACTATTTGGTTAGAAGTAACACTTGAAGCAAAAACGCCAATGGAGATAAATGTAGCGCCTAGAAAGATGAGGCCTAAGTAAGAGCCCCAAGTACTTCCCAAATCAATATTTCCGGGAGGCGAGCCTAGATTATAGACTGAGATCACATATAATAATGTAGGCAACAAAGCAATTACCAACAAAGTGAGAGAAGCAAGAAACTTGGCTGCTATCAGTTGTGTATCAGAAAAGGGTTTGGTTAAAAGGAGTTCTAATGTACCACTCCGTTTTTCTTCTGCAAAAGTTCTCATGGTAATTGCAGGAACTAAGAAAAGAAACAAAAACTTGGAAGTATCGAAAAACCCTTGTAAACTGGCCATGTTTGAAAACAATACATTATTGATGTTCGGGAACACCCAAATAAACAATCCTGCTATAATGAGAAAAACACCAATAAAAATATAGCCGATTAGAGAACTGAGATAAGATTTAATTTCCTTACGATAAAGACTATACATATACGTAGGTTAAAAATTTGAGCGGCAAAGATACAGTTTTTAGTGATTTATGTATTTATATTGGTAATAGAAACCAGGGAAAAACCGGGTTAATAAAAAAAATATATTTTCGCGCGCTTTTTTAAAGCATGTTAAATTTATATTCAATAATTAAAACTTAAAAACATGAAATCTGTATCTATGAGCGGTTCTCTAAGAGAGAACGTAGGGAAAAAAGATGCGAAAGCACAACGCGCACAGGGGTTAATCCCATGTGTAATTTACGGCGGTAAAGAACAACTGCAATTCGTGGTAGAAGAAGAACAATTCCAACACCTGTTATTCACTCCCGATGTGAAGTTTGTGGAATTGGAAGTGAGTGGAAAAAAATTCGAAGCCGTTGTGCAAGCCACTCAATGGCATCCGATTACTGACCATCTATTACACGTTGACTTTTTAGAAGTAACTGAAGGGAAATCTATTGTGATTGGTATTCCGGTTAAACTTACCGGAACTTCCCCCGGCGTTCTCCGCGGAGGTAAGTTGGTGAAAAAAATTCGTAAAATCACAGTAAAAGGGTTATTGAAAAATATCCCCGAAGAGATTATTGTAGATATCTCTAACTTGGATATCAACGATATGATTAAAGTTGGCGACTTGTCAATTCCTAATCTTACTTTTGTGGAAAATCTGAACACTCTGATTGTAAACATTGCTTCTACACGTAACGTGGTTGAAACACAATAATTTTCGATTAATCATTAACCATTTATCATTAACCATTAAAAAACATATTTTTGCGGCATTAAATTTTATATTATGTCCAAAATTAATGTTCAACCGGGTGTGGCTACCGGACAAAATTTGAAAGCCATTTTTGATGCTGCAAAAGCAAATAAATTTGCGTTACCCGCGGTAAATGTAGTAGGTACCGATTCTATCAATGCCGTGATGGAAGCAGCTAAAGCAGCAAACTCTCCAGTGATCATTCAATTTTCTAACGGTGGTGCCGTTTTTTATGCCGGCAAATCGTTGAAAAACGAAAACGAAAAAGTTGCTATTGAAGGCGCTGTGTCCGGCGCCAAACATGTACACCAAGTTGCTGAACTATACGGCATCCCTGTAATTTTACATACCGACCACGCCGCAAAAAAACTTCTGCCCTGGATCGACGGACTCTTGGACGCCGGCGAAAAATTTTACAAAGAACACGGAAAACCACTCTACAGCTCGCACATGCTCGACCTGTCCGAAGAACCAATCCACGAAAATATCGAAATCTGTAAAAAATATTTAGCCCGAATGGCTAAAATGGGCATGACGTTAGAGATAGAATTAGGAATCACCGGAGGCGAAGAGGATGGCGTGGATAATACCGGCGTGGACAGCTCAAAACTATACACACAGCCCGAAGATGTGGCTTTTGCCTACGAAGAATTGATGAAAGTAAGTCCTAACTTTACTATTGCAGCTTCTTTCGGAAACGTTCATGGCGTATATAAACCCGGAAATGTGAAATTAGAACCGATTATTTTACATAATTCCCAAAAATTTATTGAAAATAAATTCAAAACTCAACCCAATCCGGTGAATTTCGTATTTCATGGCGGCAGCGGCTCCGAACCCGAAAAAATTGCCGAAGCTATACAATACGGCGTGGTGAAAATGAATATTGACACCGATACACAATGGGCATTCTGGGAAGGAATTATGAACTATTATAAAGAAAAGAAAGACTATTTACAAGGACAAATCGGAAATCCGGACGGAGAAGAGAAACCCAATAAAAAATACTACGACCCGCGCGTGTTCCTCCGCGAAGGAGAAAAATCAATGGTGGAAAGACTCAAAATCGCCTTTAAAGACCTGAATGCTATTGATAGATATTGAGTAGTGAGTAGTGAGTAGTGAGTAGTGAGTAATGAAAAATGTTATTACGGTCTTAGCCGATGATTCTGTTTATGGAAAAAATGCTTTAGCGCATGCCCAAAAATTAGCTCAAATTTTTGATGCAGACGTAGATGAAATTTCATTACTTGAAAAACAAAATTTAGATGCTGTTTTAGATGCTTCGGAAGAGGGGAATATTTTATGTTTTGTAATGCCGGTGGCGCCCTCAAAAAAACTTGCATTTTTCAATCCAAAAAAAGCGAGAAAATTGATTTGTAAATCGCGAGCGCCTGTGTTCACAATTGGAAACAATGAGCCAAAAGAAAATGACTATCAACAAGTTGTTTTGCCATTAGACATAAACTGTCAGGATAAAGAGTTGGCGCTGTGGGCAAGCTACTTTCCAACTTACATACAAAGAAATTGCCCCCATATTCCCAAACACAATTTGTTAATACACATCGTTTATAACCAATATAAAGATGAACTTTTGCGAAAAAAAGTCCAAAACAACGTTGAATTTTCAACTAAAATGTTTGATAATTTAGAGGTTCCTTACAAATTGCATCCGGTTACAAAAATAAACAACATCCATACTTTTGGTGTAGAGTTTGCGCATACAATTGGAAACGGTGTACTTCTTTTTTTAATGACAGAGCATTTTTCGATAATTGACCTGCTTTTTGGACCTGTTGAGCATAAGATTTTAGGGAACCGCTATAATATTCCTGTACTTTGTTTAAATGCAAGGGAGGATATTTTCGTGATTTGTCAATAAAAGCAATAGCAAAGAAAACAGCAAAAAATTGTTTTATCAAATTCGGTATAAAAAAAAATATATTTTTGCTGCCCCAAACGCGAGGGAGTTTAGCTCAGCTGGTTCAGAGCATCTGCCTTACAAGCAGAGGGTCGGCGGTTCGAATCCGTCAACTCCCACACTAAAAATCAGGCAGTTACAGAAATTTTTGTAACTGTTTTTTGTTTATACTGAAAACAAACTGAAAACAGGAATGGCGGTAGTTAGTTTTTGAGGTGCGAAAAAGGTACAAGATAAATACTAAATTATAGGTGGTGATGGCGGTGGAATTGCCGTTGAGGTTTGAATTACCTCTTGCAAAATCTCTCGAAATTGTGCCACATTCAAGGTGGCTACAAAAATTTGGTTTTCGGATGTTTTCATTTTTTCGTGTTTAATTTGTAATTCGTTGATTTTTAACATATCAAAATGTATTATCTGATTTAAAAGTTATTGTTAAAATAACACGACAAAAAAAACGACTTCAAACAACAAGAAACGCAAATTTGGTATAAATTAAAGCAACTAATACAAAATTTATACTAATTTACGAAATTATAGAAGAAAAAATATCTTTCGCTACGACTGTAATACTTTTTTCAACTCCTCTTCAGTAGGCATATATAATTGATACTGAGATGCAAAGAGTTGTTTGTTTTCGGCTAAAACAGAATATTCTACCACCGTTTTATCGGTTTCAGCACATAGTATAATTCCAATAGTGGGGTTATCGGTATTGGTACGTTTTAGTTTTTCGTACATACGAACATAGAAATCCATTTGCCCAACGTCTTGTGGCACTAACATATCTGTTTTTAAGTCTATTAAAACAAAACATTTGAGGAGGTAATTATAAAACACCAAATCAATGTAATATTGTTTGCCGGCTTCGGTAGTTATTCGTTGCTGCCGTGCTACGAATGAAAATCCCTTGCCCAACTCCAATAAAAAATCTTGTAATTTGTTCAATAACGATACTTTCAGTTAGATAATAGTTTCTAACTTCTTCTTTTTCAATATTAAATAACAACCTATAATGCGTCCAACTCAATTCAGTCCGCAGTGCGGACCGAATTGGAAACAGTAGATAAAACTGCCTCATTCTACGCAAACATCGTTCATTAAAACCTTTTCCAAATTCGCGTGTAAGTTCTTCTGAAAGGTTTCTTAATAAATACGTTCCATATTCGGCTCTATCTTCTCCTTTTTGTTCTTCTTCTACAATTCGTTTCCCTATTTCCCAATAGGTAAATACCATTGCCGAATTAACAGAGCGAACTACCTGTTTTCGAGCTTCTTCAATTAAATGCTTTATTTCAGCATATAAATTAGTGTTGTTGTAGGGTTCAATGTTTTTCATAAGCATATATTTTTAAATTATTACTATCTATTGTTTTTTATAACTTTTTTATTCTCAAAATTTTAATGTTAAATTTTAATCCTCACTTTCAGGGTCTAAAAATAGCATTTTATTAAATTCAAAACGTTGCTTTTAGAAAATTCGCCCTGATACCGCGCAAAAGGGTATCGGCATGCCCGACTGCCCTATCAATATAGCTATCCGAAATGCCGTGATGGGTTAAAAAGTTGCACAATCAATCAACTTTTTTTATTTTTGCCGCATGAATAGAAAAAGACTATGTAAGGTTTTTAGGAGTACTTACAGGTATTCATCAATTAAAAATAGAAAGTTCTTGACTTAAAAATAAAAAAATGGGAATTTTTGACATCAGCAGAATTATATCTCAAGAAAGTGTAGTATATCCGGGGGATGGAAACATAATACTCAAACCGTCCGGTACGATTCCGGAAACACCATGTAATGTTACATTATTATGTAATTGGACAACACACATTTTAACGCATGTGGATGCACCTTCGCATTTTATAGAAAATGGGAAATCAATAGAAGATATTCCATTGTCAAGGTTTGTAGGAAATGTGTATGTTGTTAATATTCCTGATGAATATGATGAAATTTTACCGGAACATTTTGAAAAGTTTAATTTTGATATTATCAAAAATATTTTCTTTAAAACACGAAATTCAAAAATAAAAACCGAAAATGCTTTTTATAAAGAGTTTGTTTATATGGGCGAAAAAGCAGCACAAAAAGCAATTGAATTAAATCTCAATATGATTGGTATAGATTATCTTAGCATAGAGAAATATGGAGTTCAGAACTATACTGTACATAAAACGTTATTAAAGAATGAGATTATTATTTTAGAGGGGTTAGACTTGAGTATGATTAATGAGGGAACCTATAAATTTTCTGCCTTACCGTTAAAAATCAAGAATGCAGATGGCTCTCCTGTAAGAGCAATTTTGCAAACAGAATAATTGAGTTTTGATATGAAATTTAAAAAGTTTCCACATAATCGCAAAATGTACCGATTCCATTTTCTCTATTTATTTTTTCGGCAATTTCTATTGCATTTTTCTTGTAATCAGGATTAAAAAGCAAATTATTGATTCTTTTTTCTAATTTTTTGAATGAAATATTTCCGATACCTGTGCGTTTCGGTCCCAAACCCAGTGTATGGATACGGTAACGCCAATAATGCTGATCTAAAAAGAGTGGGATGATCATTTGCGGTTTTCCCGCACGGGCAACACTGTGGGTAGTACCGCATCCTCCGTGATGAATGATGGCATCGCATTGAGGAAAAATCAAACTGTGTGGAATAGTATCTCTCAAAATATAAAGGTGCTCATCTTGCTCAAGATGAACTCCCGTTTTTGACCACCCGGAACCAATAACTAACTTATAATCATTCTTTTTTACAACAGACTGCAACATCTCTACAAATCGTTTCCCTTTCTTGGAAGAACAACTTCCAAAAGTAAAAAACAAGGTAGGGCGTTCATCTTTCTTTATAAATTTTATTAGCTTTTCATAAGCCGCTTCTTCATAATGGAACGTATCATTAAAACAATATCCGCTAATACCCCATGAATAGTTCCAATCCACATCTACCGATCCCAAAGTAGGGCTATAGAGCAGTTGATTATGGGAATGAGCAGGAGCATGTTGAGCATAGCTCTTCATTGGACGCATACCATATAGAGAGCGATACTTATTCAATGTTTTGACTGCTATCATATTAATAGAAGTATTAATCAGTTTCCATAGCAATGGAGTAATAATGCGATTTGGCTTAGGAAATGGAAATATAGGGGGCGGTATCTTTTTCCCCGGTAAGAATGGACCGTATGCCGTTCGTATCAGCGGTTTTTTGCAATATTCTGCAATGTTAGGTGCGGCAAGCTCCGTATTGGTTGCAATCAATAAATCACAATCTTGCACCAGCGGCATTAATTCAAAATACTGATCATCAATAACATCATTTATCCATGTCAGCAAAGTTTTCACTCTAACTGTTTGGCTCATAAAATTTCCAAGATCATCTTTACTCTGAATCAGGTAATTTAATCCGTATTTTTTAGCGTCTTCTTCAAACAGACTCGGAATACTGATGGTAATACAATGCCCTCTCCTTTGCAATTCGGCTGCAATACTCAGATAAGGAAATATATCACCATTCGACCCTCTTGCAACAAGAACAATTTTCTTTTTATTTTTAATATCTAAATGATCCATAACCATGATTTTTAGAATAATTGGCTCAACTTTTTCTCATCAAGTCTGTATTTTTCTTCAAGAGTTTTTAAATAGGTTTCATCTATGAAATTCAAGGGTTTATACAACTTTTGGGCTTGCCTGTATCCTTTATATATTTTGAAAAGCATTTTTCGCGGATTAAAAATGATAGAGGAGATAATCCAACAGCCGTGCGTACACCAGCAATTTGCTTTGTATCCGGATCCAATAGTTTCTACCTCTTTTTTCATCGCCTCGCTGTGCATCATATCGTTTATGTTACATCCGTAATCTCTCACATTTCCGATGGGGTCGCGCAATTCGCAGGAACGGAAACGTCCGTCATAATCAATTACTAATGTTGTTTCACCTGCCGTACAATTCATTCCCCATGGGGTAGGTTTATCGATATTGTCGGCACGAACATTATACAAAGTTCGTATCAGACCAAGATAGAAAATTTTAGCAATTTTACCGCGCAAACCTTTCATTGCTGTTTTCATACGCTCGGCATAGCCGGAGTATATCGGTGAAACTTCGTTTTGTAATTTTTTCAGTGAGGTTTCTGTAAGAATTTTCACTCCTTTTTCACGGGTAACACCGCGAGCAGCCTCAATAGTATGCGTTGTGATATTGAAACGTCCATATACCCAAGTCATTAAATCATGAATTTGGTCATGGTTATATTTTGTTACCACTGTAGCGATATTTTTTATTACCATGGGATCGTTTCCAAAATATTTGTCCAATTTTTTTAGTGTTTCCAATGTTTTATAAAAATTGCCCGGAACGCCACGTTGTATATCATGTATTTCTTCAAATCCATCTAAAGATACGCTCACTGTAAAAATGCAGTTTGGACAACTTTTTCTTAAACGGCTAATCCATTCTATCACCCTGTCGGGCATCAATCCATTTGTGGGCATATTGACATCCTTGATTTTATTGTTTTTATAAAACATTTCTACTATTTCGGGTAAATCAATACGAAGTGTAGGTTCTCCGCCGGACAACCACAAACGATTAAATTCGCCGGCTGTTTCGGAAAGTTTTTTCATTTCGTCAAAGTTCAAATCTTGTTTTTTGGCATCCATATCATCGGCATAAAAGCACATGGCACATTTTGCATTACATTTTCCGGTAACAAAAAGAAATACCGATTCTAATTTTCTTTTCATGCTCATTTTTTGAAAAGAACTGGTTGGGTGAGTGGAGTTGCTCATTTTTTTCATATTTTTTCGGGTTATATATTATCTGATTTTTTACACAGCAAAAGTATATTTATTATGATACGTTTTGTCATTTAACGTTAATTAATATATAAATATTACTTATTACTAAATAAATAAAAATGTTAATGAATGTTAATTGTATTGTTTTCATCTTGAAATAAAAGATTAATGGCTTTATTATATACGAAAATGCTATATTTTTGCACCTTTAAAAAAATATGAATAAATCGAAGGGGATTTTTTATACAGTTGGCGCCTATTTAATTTGGGGAAGTTCGCCGCTTTACTGGTATCTTTTGTCGGGAATTACTCCATACGAGATTGTAGCACACCGTATTTTGTGGTCTGCCGTTCTCATGATTATTTTATCTACCGTAGTTTTCAAGACTAATTTTCGACCTATTTTAAAAAGCAAAAAAAAGATGCTCTATCTGCTCTGTACCTCCGCATTAATTACTCTAAATTGGGCGTTGTATATTTGGGCGGTAGAAAATAAACATTTAGTGGATGCTTCTTTAGGATATTATATAAATCCGTTTATCAATGTTATTTTGGGTGTACTCTTTTTGAAAGAGCGGCTCACAGGAATACAAAAAATTGCGCTGACATTTGCTTTTTTTGGTGTGGCATACCTCACATTCAGTTATGGTTCTTTTCCTTTTCTTGCCATTATTTTAGCAGGCACATTTTCGTTGTATGGATTATTACGCAAAAAAATCCAAATAGAATCTATGCCGGCATTAACCGTAGAAACTATCGTTGTGCTACCCATTGCACTCGGATTTTTAGTCATGACCTTTATTAATCACACAAACAGTTACCAAATTAGTGATGTTTCTACACTCTTGCTCATTATGTTGGTAGGTCCCATCACTGCTATTCCATTGTTTCTTTTTGGAAAAGCAGCAGAAACTGTTTCCTTAACCACCTTGGGATTTGTTCAGTACCTATCTCCTTCTTTACAACTTCTTATCGGAATTTTGCTTTTTAAAGAAACTTTCACCAACGCTCACGTCATTTGTTTTGGTTTTATTTGGTTAGGGTTAATTCTTTACACGGTTTATTTAATAAAGGGAAGCAAATCCCTCTCTGAAAATAGATTCAACATCTCTAAGTCCAAAGTTGTGTGAAATTTATATCATACACTAAAATTCATTTTTATGCTATTTGTATTTATGATTTTTTAACAACTTTTATTACTTCGAAACTTCTATTTGAGTAAATTTTCAGGAAATATACTCCTGCAGTGAGATGGGAGATGTTAATTAGAGTTTGGGACTGAGAAGTGAGAGGTGTATGCGATAATAAGTTTCTGCCGTAAATATCTATAATCTCAATACTTACTACTCTATACTCACTACTCACTACTAATTGTCCCGTCGTCGGGTTCGGAAATACCGAAAACTCAGGCACTTTATTTTCCCGAACACCGATATAATGGTCTAAATAGCATTGATAAAAGTTTGGGATTCCATATCCGGTTCTATCATTTGGATTATTATATTGATCGCTGTATTTTCTAATTAAATCCATAAGTTCTAATGAAGAAAATTGGGGCAGTGCCTGCCACAAACATGCAGATAGGCCGGCAATTATTGGCGCTGCCATACTGGTTCCATTTGTTTGAACTATATATCCGTTTTCAGCGACCACCCACGCATTCCAGCCCACAGAAGCCACATCGGGCTTCACGCGTTCGTCGGAAGTGGGTCCGTAAGAGGAAAACAATGCAACTTCTCCGTCTTTGTTTACAGCGCCTACTGCCAAAATATTGAAAGCATCTGCAGGACGACCGATATAATGCCATGACTTGTTTCCCTCATTTCCTGCACTATTTACAACAATAACTCCTTTTTGAGTTAAAATGGAGGCAGCTCGTGAAGCGATACTTGCCATACCGTTATTGTCTTCTATAGTATAAATATTTTGCCATGGAAAATCAAAATTGGTATAGCCTAATGAAGCCGTTGCTACATCTGCGCCCAAACTATCTGCAAGTTCAGCGGCTTGAGCCCAAAAATCTTCCTCTACCAACTGCTCACTCCAAGGGTATTCCGAGCGAATAAAAAAATAATTGGCTTTAGGAGCAGTTCCTACCATTTGTCCATCTATTTCGGTAGCCATTTCCGAAGTTACCGCTGTTCCATGCCCGTGTCCGGTATATACATTATTTACTCCTGGGGCTAAATCACGTTCACCCCAAATTTGTCCATTATTATACAAAGATTGAAAACAGGAAAGTGTGTTAAAACCATTCCATCCAGCATCAAATACACAAATCAACATATCTTCTCCGCAAAAACCTGCTTTGTGCAAAGAATGCCCTCTATGAATATTAATATTGTCAAGACTCATTCCATAATTATAATCGCAGGAAGAATTACAAACTATGGCTTGAGAAAACTGTTCATGAATAGATATTTCAATTTTATTTGACCAACTATAGGCAGCCACCGGTATTACACTTTCAATAAAAGAAAAATTATCAACCATCTCATCAATAATATCTTGATAATTTTCATTTTCAAAAAAGAAAATCACTACCGAATTGTTCCATTTTGAGATAGAAATAATTTGAGTCGGTACAGTAAAAAAATTGGTAATTAAATCAATGTATTGAGGATTTACAGGCAAATCTTGTTCAATAATTGGAATACTAAACCGTTCACGCTTCGCAATGGCACGCTCCGAAAGGAACTCCTCCGGACGACTTATCGAAAAAGGGGAATCGTTTTTATCGGAAAAAGTAATGCGATAACAGTTTGGGGTTTGTCCGTATGCAACTGCTCCAAAAAACAGAAAGCAGAAAGAAGAAAGGAGAAAAACTCGAAAATTGGCAATTGGTTTCATAGAGATTTCGTTAAAAAATAATGTGGTATAGTTTTCAATTATTAACGCGGCAAACATATAAAATTTTTACTTCTTTGTTTCTACAAAATCTGTCCTGATATATTTGTAGTTCTGCCGACAAAAAAAATATACTTTTGCTCTGCTTTTTTATTCACACAAATGAACAGTTTTAGAGAACTCATTAGGCGTTATTTTCATCTTATTATCTTTCTGATATTGCAGGTTTTTGCCATTGTGTTAATCTACAACAATAGTAATTATCAGCATTTTATAATTTCATCTGCTCTACAAGAGATTACCGGTCCTGTTCAAAAATTTGCAAACTTTTTTTATCGTCAGTTTCATTACTCAAGCGAAAACGCGTACTTAATGCAACAAAACATAGAGCTATTGAAAGAAAAAGAGAATATGTTTATTTTTTCAGAAGATACAGTTAGTTCTGTTTTTTCAGGAGAGATGAAAAATAAACGCCGAATGTATGACATTACTTCGGCGCATGTGGTTTTCAATACCATCAATAAAACCTATAATTATATTATCATTGACAAAGGGAGGAAAGATGGAGTGGTACCTGATATGGCGGTACTTTCTCCAAATGGAGTAGTGGGAGTAGTGAGCGACGTGTCCGAAAATTTCAGCACGGTGATATCTTTACTCAACCCCAATGCACAAGTAAGCGCTAAAATTATCCCTATTAACCAAATCGGAACTGTTATTTGGGTAGATCCTGACCCCTCTATTGCGCAAGTTATTGCTATTCCACAACATCTGATGGTTGCTGTGGGAGATTCCGTTGTTACAAGCGGATATTCTGATGTTTTTCCAAAAGATATTCTTATTGGTACCGTTATTGAAAAATTTGATAACCCCAATAATACTTTTCTTACCATCAAAATAAAACTATCTACCGATTTTAGAAACCTTCACAACGTGTATCTTATCTCAAATCTTTATAAATCGGAGTTGGATACTCTAAAAACAAAATTTAAGAATGAATAAATTTTCAAAAAATCTTTCTCGCTTTTTTGTTCTTATACTATTACAAGTGTTTGTTTTTAACTATGTTCAATTGTTTGGTTTCCTAAATCCCTTTGTTTATTTGCTATTCCTCATTTTACTTCCCATAGAACTTCCAAAATCAACTCAATATATCATTGCATTTGTAACGGGATTTATAGTAGATGCTTTTTTGAGAACGTATGGGATACAATCTTTTGCCTGTGTTTTTATGGTGTTCCTTCGCCCCTATATTATTCTGATTTTGAATGGATTTAAACCTTTGGAAACAGGAGTAAAACCAATTCCGGGAGTTAAAGCGTTTAACTGGATTTTAGTTTATACACTCCTTTTGGTGTTTGTACATCAAATTTCGGTAACGGTTTTGGAAGTGTTTCAATGGGTACAATGGTGGCGAATTATTTGGACATCAACGGTAAACACGCTATTTACAACCTTTATTATTATCTGTTTGGAATATATTTTTTATGCAGGAAGAGAAAAATAAAAAGTATGGAAATAATAATTTTAAAATATGAGGATTTTTAAAACAGAAAATGATTACAGAGAAGCTTTAAAAAAAGATTAATTCTTGTTATTAACCCCCCAAAAATATAAGCTTATGAAACCTAAAATGGTCATTGGAAACTGGAAAATGAATAAATCGTTTGAAGAAGCCGACGATTTAATTATTGCCATTGGCGAGCAGATCGCCGGATTAAAGTTGGAAACCGGCGTGGTGCTATGCCCGCCGTTCATCTATTTAGAATTAGCCACCGATCAAGCGGAAGAGGCAGATTTTAGTACAGGCGCGCAAAATTGCAGCGAATATAAAAATGGCGCCGTTACCGGAGAGATCTCCGCAGAAATGTTAGCGAAGTTGGGCGTTGAATTTTGTATTGTCGGACACTCCGAAAGACGAAAGTTCTTCTGCGAATCGAACCAAACTATTGCAAAAAAAGCGGACTTGTTATTAGAAAACCAATTAGTGCCTGTGGTGTGCTGCGGCGAAGTAATTGATGAGCGAAAAGCAAACCGCCATTTTGAAGTGGTAGAAAAACAGATCAAAGAATCGCTTTTTCATCTATCAAAAGAGGATTTTGAATCTGTGGTTATTGCTTACGAACCGGTGTGGGCAATCGGTACCGGCGAAACCGCCACCCCCGAACAAGCCGAAGAGATGCATGCCTTTATTCGACAACTGATTGAGAAAAAATATGGAACCGAAATCGCTTATTCCACTTATATTTTGTATGGCGGAAGTTGTAATGCGCAAAACGCACTGGAACTTTTCTCTCAACCCAACGTGGATGGCGGGCTTATTGGTGGCGCCTCGCTAAAAGCAAACGACTTTGTTGCCATTATCGAAGCAGCAGAAACCACAGTTAAAGAGAATTAGTACTGTATGAGTGTTGCTGAAAACTCTTTTACAATATTTTACTCCATAAGCTTTTCAATATCTACAATTTCTACCGGCACCTCGGCAAATAGATCTATTGGATTTTCTCCCACAACAACATCAGTTTCTAAGCGCACGCCAATTCCCTCATCTGCAATATAAATGCCCGGCTCGCAACTCAGTACCATGCCCGGTTGAAATACAATTTCGCGCTGCCCCACATCATGCACATCCAAACCTATAAAATGGCTGGTGTTGTGCATGAAATATTTCTTAAACAAAGGTTTATCTTCAGGTTGATTTTTCACATCTTCTTCTGTGTACAATCCCAACTTAATAAGTTCTTCATCCATTCGTTTAAAAACATAGTCATTAATTTTATGGATCGTCATACCGGGTTTAAAAAGCGGAATCGTTTCTTTATAAATATTTAGAACAGCTTGATATATTTGTTTTTGGCGTGGTGAAAAACGACCGTTAACGGGAACGGTTCTCGTAATATCGGCTGCATAGTTGGCGTATTCTGCGCCAAAATCCATAAGTAGGAGATCGCCGGCTTGCATTTTTTTATCATTTTTAATATAATGCAAGATACAAGTGTCGGCGCCTGAAGCCACTATGGGCGCAAAGGAGTAGCCGGTAGCGCCGTTTTTTATCATTTCATAAATCAATTCCGCTTCAATTTCATATTCATAAAGATCAGGTTTAATAGCTTTTACAGCGCGGAGAAAAGCTTTGTGCGTTATTTCACAAGCTTTGTGGAGCGCTTTAAATTCTTCCGTGTGTTTTACCATTCGCAAGGGATATAAAATGGGCGCTAATCGTTTGTAATTATGCAACGGATAAGTTTTTCTTAATTTTTTGATGAGTTGAAACTCTTGGGTAGGATGCGTAATTTTATTTCGCGGGTTTTCGGGAAAATGCAGATAGATATTGTTCGAATTAATAATAATATCGTGCAGAGTGCTTTCTAAACTTTCCACGAACATCACATTCTTTATCCCTGAAATTTCGGTGGCTTGTTCTTTGGTTAGCCGATGTCCGTACCAAACAACCATATCGGGAGATGGATTTTTAATAAACAGAATTTCACGGTATTCCGAATTATGGTGCCAGGGCGCCAGTACTAAAGTGGTCTCTTCCTGGTCAATACCGCACAAATAGAGCAGTTCGGCGTTCTGTTTAAATGGAAAAGTTGTATCTCCCGAGCGCGGGTATTCGTCATGAGAAGTAAGAATGGCTACGGAGTTTTGTTCCATTTCGCCCACCACGTTTTGGCGGTTTGTTTTGTAAAAATCCGGGTGTAAAGGGGTATATTTCATGTTATAAAAAATTGTCGGCAAAGGTATAATTTTCGTTTATTGTTTTACTTTATCCCTTAAGTCCATCATCGGTTTTTCGTAATATTTATAGAGTAAAGTAGATGCACTAATAACTACAAACCAATAAATAGTGTACATAAACCAAGCAGTTTTTGGACCATGAGGAAGAAAATTATCGCGTATGACTTCTGCAACCAATGCCAAGTTAATCAAGTACATTGAATAAGAAATCAAACTTATATGGGTAACAACACGAGTTAAAAATCGTGGTGCAGTTTTAATACTGTCGAATAGTGGTAGTAAAAGAAAACAACCCAAACTTTGGAAAGAAAGTTTAAAAACTTTTGTAGAAAAATCATTTGGTAACCATGTAGAATACAAAATGAAATAAGTAAGAATAGCCCCTAATATAAAAGTAATTGTACGACTTTTACGCCAGATCTTCGGATAGTAATATTTTAAAAATGCGCCGAGAAGTCCAAAAGCGATTCCATCTAATCTATAAATTACTACTTTATAAATTTTTACACCAAGCCAAAAGTGATCTAATTCAAATTTTGAAGCGATAAAAAAACGAAATAAAAACGGCGTTAACAAAAAAACAAAAACGGTTAATAGAAAAATACGTTTTTTGTTGATTTTAAGTTTAATAAGAGGTAAGTACAAGAGGACTAAAATAATGGGAAAAAGAAGATAAAACCATTCTTCAATACTTAAACTCCATGATTCCCAAAAAAAACCGTAGAAAGGTTGTGAAAAATTCTGCAAAAAGAGGAAAAATTTCCAACTAAATTGAGAAAAATCTTCTACAATAATTCCGAAATAGACAACAATAACATTTAATATTAAAATCAAATAGTAATTCGGTAATGTACGAAACCAACGGCGTTTCCAAAAGTGAAATATTTGTTTGACTCCAAATGTGGAACTGATTTGAAACTCTTTTAAAATAATTCCACCTATTAAGAAACCACTTAATACAAAGAACAACTCTACCCCATCAATCATTTTAATCCAGGGAAAATTAGTATTTGCTTTTTCCAACATAAAGCCTCCATGGCCAATAACAACAGTTAGAATAGCTATTGCTCTCATTAAATCAAGTCCAAATACACGATTAGCATAATTTGGATTTAATTTGAATATGTTGAATACAATTTTCATCATCTTTTCTCTTTCAAAATTTTTTAGTACTTACTTAAGCACTGCAAAAGTATTAATTTTATCTATTTCGCTTATGGCTATAGCCGAAAAAATATTATTTTGCATTCCGAAAAAAACATGCATAGCAAAAGATTAACCTGTATAATATATGTTGATAATCAGAAATAAGAAATTACAATTATGAAGTCTCTAAAAAATCAAAACCCAAAACAACCTCAAGTAAGTAAAAATCGCTTCCAAACAGTTTATCCGCTTCTTGTTTTCTGTTTTAGCTTTTTACTTTATTTTCATTCTATCAATTTCAAATATACCATGTTTGATGATGATGGGTTACTGATGAATAACAAAGAATTTTTCACCAATAATGGAGATTTAAAGACCATTTTTACTACAGATGCTTTTTTGAAAACCGAAGGCACTTTCTATCGCCCGATTCAGAATATCTCATTTTTAATTGATGTAACAATAAGTGGTGGAATGGATATGCGGATGTTTCATTTTACTAATGTTTTGCTGTTTGCTTTGATTGGAATTTCGTTATATTTTCTGTTACTAAGGTTTAAGATCTCACATTTAACTGCTTTTTTGGGGACACTTTTATATTTATCGCATCCCCTCCTTGCCTCCTCAGTGGCATGGATACCCGCAAGGGGAGACCTGCTACTCACACTGTTTTCTATTTTAACTTTTATTTTTTGGATACAATTTTTACATAACAAGAAATATAAGAATTTGATATTATCTTGGTTATTTTTCACTTTGGCGCTCTTTAGCAAAGAAACGGCTATTCTTTTACCGCTTTTGTTTTTGGTCTATTATCTTACTTTTGAATCGAAGTTCAAAATTGATTTTAAACTGCTTTTATTTGGAACATTTTTACTGTGTACGGGTATCGTATGGTTTGTTTTAAGGGCTTCATTCATACAAATTTATGATACAGAATTAACTACAGATTTATTTTTACGAAACCTGCTTGGATATCCGGTTGGAATTTCCATGTTTGCTGTGCCTTATGATTTTTCAACGGCGCCGGAGTTTACATTTGCCAAGATTCTTTTAGGAAGCATATTGCTTGTTATGATTTTGGTAATGAGTTTCGTTAAGAGTTCACATTCACGAGGGAAAAAGTTATTTTATTTATTGTGGTTTCTGCTGCTTCTTTTCCCAACTTTTTTTGCAAAAACTAAAGAATGGGATTACTTAGACCATCGTTTTTTGCTGCCAATAATTGGAATCTTTCTTTTCGTTCTTTCCTTTATTCAAAATATAAACAAGAGAATTATTCTCATTATTTCTACGGTATTAATTCTCATTTTTTCCGCGACATCTATTTTAAAATCACAAGCATACTCAAATCCTTATGCTTTTTGTGAAGCCCTAAAGTATAACACAAACAAACCCGAAGCTTATCATTTTTTGAAAGGAAACTTAGCGCAGATTTCTGAAAAGTATGAAAAAGCATTGAAAGAATACAATGCAGCTATTTCTTATCGTCCGGATCATATTAAATCGCTTAATAACAGAGGGATTGTAAAGCAAAAGTTGGGTGATTTTAAGGGCGCATTCGACGACTATAACAAAGTTATAGATTTAGGGCATAAAAATTATCATATCTTCAAAAATAGAGGAGATGTTCGTTTGCAACTAAGTGATTATAAGGGCGCAATAGAAGATTACGGATTGGCATTAGACTTTGAACAACATGCAGAAATATATTACATTCGAGGTGAGATTTACCGCAGATTAGAGGAGAATGAAAAAGCGTTAGAAGAGTTTAATAGGTATATTTCAGAAGGTTATGCCGATCCTGAAATCTATACGCTTACAGGAATCACTTTCGGAAAAATTGGAGATATTGAAAATTCGATTGTCTGTTTTACAAAAGCCCTTGAAATGGATTCAAACTATACATTTGCCTATTACAATCGAGCTTATGCCAAATTTATTTCCTCCGATTATGCAGGTTCCCTTTCCGACTGTAAGAAGTTACTCGTTTTGGATAGTGAATATCCTAATGCTCAAACGTTAAGAAGTGAGGTGATGAAAAAAATGGAGTAGAGATATTGCCCTCAAGAATATTACAACTAAAAAACTATATATTCGCCGCATGAAAAAAATCGACAGAGTAGATTTTAATCTATTGATTTTCTTAATTTTATGTTTGTTTTTTGGAGATGCTTTTGCTGCAACTAGGGAAGATTTGTATCCAAAACATAGTAGTACTAATTTTTTTGCAATAGATGAGACTGCAGAAATGAGCATTGCTCCCATCGATATTAAGAGCAATAAAAAAAGAACCCGTTCACGAAAGAGTTCAGGAAAAGTTAATTTTGAAACTTTTCGACAATATTATGATAAAGCGTTGAAATTTTACAACAACAAAGCATATTTGTCTGCTGCGCGGATTTTTGAAGAACTATATCCTTTATCAATAGGGACACCTGTGGGTGATACCATTCTTTTTCTTTTTGCGGATTCTTATTTTCAAAATCATGATTATCAGATGGCTGCATTTCATTTTAAAGACTATTCCAGAAGATACCCTGGTACTGAACGTGCAGAATTAGCTGCCTTTAATGCCGTACAAGCTATGTACTATACATCTCCTGAATATTATTTAGATCAATTTATTACTACAATGGCCATTGAAGAAGTAAATCTGTATATTCAACATTACCCTTATAGTAAACACATTGAAGAGTGTAACGAAATTTTAGATGCCCTTCATGATAAATTGGCTAAAAAGGATATGGAAATGGTAAGACTTTACTATCAAACAGGGTATTATGAAGCTGCTCAACTTATGGCCAGAAATTTTTTAAAAACTTTTCCTTCGTCAAAATATGCACCCGAAGTCCTCTTCATTTTAATCAGAAATAATTATGATTTTGCAAGGAAAAGTGTTGAACAAAAGAAATATTCTCGCTATAAAGATTGTATTGATGCTTATGAGAAGCTACATGTACAATATCCGGAAAGCAACTACATAGCAGATGGCAAGAAGATTGCTAATGAAGCTGAAAATCAATTAAAAAAGATTGAAGAACGAAAAAAATAATTTTTTTAATGAAAGCTAACGAATACACCAAAGTTAAAATTAATCCTTTTGCCGTAACACGTGATTTGCGTGAATTTGACAAAGAAACCGGCAATATTTATGAAACTGTAGCCATTTTATCTAAACGGGCAAACCAAATTGCTACTGAATTTAAAGAAGATTTTCAAGAACGTGTGAAAGATTTTGCTTCGCATTTCAACAATGATGTTTTTGAAGAAAATCAAGAGAATAAAGAGCAAATAGAGTTTGCGCGTTTTTACGAACAGCTTCCAAAACCTGTTATCTTGGCAATTCACGAGTTTGAAAACAAAGATATTCATTATCAATTACCTGAAAAATAAATCCTCATGCCGTGTCAGGCTCCACAAAAAATCATAATCGGTATTACTGGCGGCATTGCAGCATATAAGTCGCTAACATTAATACGTTTGTTTAGGAAAGCAGGACATGAAGTGAAAGTAGTTATCACAAAAAACGGCTTGCAATTTGTAACACCGCTATCATTAGAAATACTGTCACAAAATCCTATTTATTCCGATTGTTTTACACGTAACGAGCCTTATTGTATAGAGCATATTTCTCATTCAGACTGGGCAGATGCCTTAGTAGTGGCGCCTGCAACTGCAAATATTATTGGAAAATTTGCCAATGGTATCGCCGATGACGCACTCTCGTCTTTGCTGCTAGCCGCAAAAAAGCCTGTTTTTATTGCTCCGGCCATGAATGTTACTATGTATGAAAATGAATCGGTGCAACGTAATATTGAACAACTTAAAAAGCAAGGTTGTTACTTTATTGAGCCTCAGGTTGGTGAGTTGGCCTGCGGAATATCTGCTAAAGGAAGAATGGAAGAACCGGAAAAAATCTTTGAAGTAGTTACTCAATTTTTTGCCGAAAAAAAAAAATGGTTCGGAAAAAAAGCTGTGGTAACCGCAGGACCAACATATGAACCCATTGACCCTGTCCGTTTTATCGGCAATCACTCTTCAGGCCTCATGGGCTTTTCACTTGCAGAAAAATTGTCCGAAAAGGGTGCTGAAGTAATCCT
The DNA here is from genome assembly GCA_031286285.1 of Bacteroidales bacterium. GTDB lineage: Bacteria > Bacteroidota > Bacteroidia > Bacteroidales > WCHB1-69 > WRNX01. The sequence continues at coordinate 54,021 of JAITUN010000248.1, forward strand.
CATTACCGGACCAACCGCACTACTTAATACTCATAAAAACATACAACGTATTGATGTAGTTACAGCTAAAGAGATGCTCGTCCAAACATTATTGCATGCAAAAAACGCCGATATTATTATCATGGCCGCTGCAGTTGCCGACTATACTCCAAAAACTGTGGCATCTGAAAAGATAAAGAAAAAAAATGAAACATGGGAGCTTCCGTTGATAAAAACTACCGATATTTTGTATGAATTAGGTAAAAGAAAAACAAAAAATCAATGCTTGGTAGGTTTTGCATTAGAAACCGAAAATGAAGTAGAAAATGCCTTACAAAAATTGAAACAGAAAAAACTAGACTTTATTGTACTCAATTCGTTGAAAAACAGTGGCTCTGGATTTAAATACAACACAAATCAAGTAACTGTTTTTGCACAAAATGGCGCTGTTTTTGTAGGAAAATGCAAGTCAAAGACAGAAGTGGCTGAAGATATTTTGGAGGTCATTTTGGATTCGAGATTTTAAAATTTTCTCTGAAAAATTAACAAAATCGAAACCGTCGTTCCCGAAAAAAATGTACTTTCGCGCCCGATTTTAAAAGAAAAAAATATCTGAATAATAACAATTTAATTTATTGAAAATGAGTAATGTAAAGTATGTTTACACCTTTGGGGGAAAAACTGCCGAAGGTAAAGCCGACATGAAAAACTTGTTGGGCGGCAAAGGAGCAAACCTCGCCGAAATGTGCCATTTAGGTCTGCCTGTACCCGCAGGTTTAACTGTAACTACCGATTGTTGTACCGCATATTATGCCAACAATTGCAAACTTCCCGATTCCGTAATGCCCGAAGTGTGGAAAGGAATGGAATTAGTAGAAAATTTAATGGGACTTAAATATGACGATGCCGATAATCCCCTCCTCATGTCTTGCCGCTCAGGTGCCCGAAGCTCAATGCCCGGAATGATGGATACCGTTTTAAATATCGGACTCTCCTCTAAAACTATCCCCGGACTTATCAAGAAAACAAATAATCCCCGTTTTGTGTACGACTCCTACCGCCGCCTCATTATGATGTATGCTGACGTGGTAATGGAAAAAGCAGAAGGATTAGAACCCGCTGAAGGAAAAGGAATTCGTAAAATTTTAGACGAAAAATTGGACGAGTTTAAACATGCCCGCGGTTACAAATCGGATACCGATATTACCGCCGATGAATTAAAACAACTTGCAGAAGATTTTAAAACATTGATAAAGAAACATATCGGTGTTGGATTTCCTGACGATGCACGCACCCAATTGGAGGGTGGTATTAAAGCGGTTTTCAAAAGCTGGAACGGCAAAAAAGCAGTCTCTTACAGAAGAATTGAGGGAATTCCCGATGATTGGGGAACCGCTGTAAACGTGCAAGCTATGGTGTTCGGAAATATGGGCGACACTTCAGCCACCGGAGTTGCTTTTACCCGCGACCCCGCCATAGGAACAGACATCTTCTACGGTGAATGGCTCATCAATGCGCAAGGCGAAGACGTGGTAGCCGGTATTCGTACTCCAAACCCCTTGAACGATGATACTAAAAACGAACAAAATAAACACTTGCATTCCATGCAAGAACTTATGCCTCAAACTTATAAAGAACTTTTCGACATCCGCTGTATTTTGGAAAAACATTACAGAGATATGTTAGACATTGAGTTTACCATTCAAGAAGGAAAACTGTATATGCTGCAATGCCGCGTTGGAAAACGTACCGGTGTAGCCGCTTTGAATATGGCTTTAGATATGTTCCACGAAGGCAGAATTGAAGAGAAAGAGGTGGTGATGCGTGTGAACCCCGCACAGTTAGACGAGTTGTTGCACCCCATTTTAGACAGTAAAGATGAGGCAAAATATACCGTTTTGGCAAAAGGACTCCCTGCAGGTCCCGGAGGCTCGGTAGGAATCATCGCCCTTACCAGCGAAAAAGCTATTGAGTTTGCCCGTGCAAAGAAAAAGTGCATCTTGGTTCGCGAAGAAACCAACCCCGAAGATGTGGAAGGTATGCGCGCTGCTGACGGAATCTTGACTGCCAGAGGAGGAATGACTTCCCACGCTGCTTTAGTAGCCCGCGGCTGGGGAAAATGTTGCATCGTAGGTTGCGACGCAGTACATATTGACTTGAATAACAACAAAATAAAAATCGCCGGAAAAGAATTTAAAGAAGGCGACCTGTTGAGTTTAAACGGTACTAAAGGCTGGGTGTATGACCAAAAAATTGGTATGGTTGATGCTACAGAAAATCCACGTTTTCAAGAATTTATGGTTATCGTTGACAAATATCGCACGATGGGTGTCCGCACCAATGCAGAAACCCCGGAAGACGCACAAAACGCCATTACTTTCGGCGCTGAAGGGATCGGGCTGTTCCGGATTGAACACATGTTCTACGGTAAAAACAGCGAGCAACCGTTGGCAAAACTACGTAATATGATTTTGGCAGACCACACCGCTGCCCGCGTTGCTGCTTTAAAAGAGCTTGAACCCTTTATTAAAGAGGCTGCTAAAGGAACCTTAAAAGTGATGGATGCAAAACCTTTAACTTTCCGCTTGATGGATCCTCCTTTGCACGAGTTTGTACCTCAAACCGAAGAAAAACAACGCGAATTGGCTGCTGAAACCGGATTGCCCTACGAAGAGATTAAGAAACGTATTGACGCGCTGCACGAAGTGAACCCCATGATGGGATTGCGCGGAGTACGCCTCGGAATTGTTTATCCCGAAGTTACAGAAACCCAATTCCGCGCACTTTTCGAAGCCACCGCTGAACTGATGAAAGAGGGACGTAAACCTATGCTCGAGATTATGGTGCCGCTTACTATTAATGTAGATGAGTTGAAACACCAAAAAGCGATAGCAGACAAAGTGCAAAAAGAGGTAGAAACTAAATTCGGATTAAAAATTGACTACTTATATGGCACAATGATTGAGATTCCGAGAGCTTGTTTGGTAGCCGACAAAATTTCTGAAATAGCACAATTCTTCTCTTTCGGTACTAACGACTTAACCCAAATGACCTTTGGGTTCTCTCGCGACGACGTAAATGCAATTGTTCATAACTATATAGACAATAGGATTTTGGATAACGACCCGTTTAACACCTTAGATCAAGAAGGTGTAGGAGAGATGGTAGAGATTGGAATTCAACGCGGACGCAAAACCAACCCCAAATTGAAGATCGGTATTTGTGGAGAGCATGGCGGAGACCCGGCTTCTGTTGAGTTTTGCTTCAAAGCCGGCATGACCTACGTATCCTGTTCGCCATTCCGCGTTCCTATTGCACGGTTGGCTGCTGCGCAAGCTGCAATAAAGAAAAATTAATTTAATAATCCGGGTACTCCTAAAAATAGTAAAATACTAAAAAAAATCAGCGCTAATCTGTTTTTTGTATGAGCGTATGAAAATTAGTGTTTCCTTTGCAGCGATTTTATTTATCCAAAATTCTGTGATATGAAAATCAGCGCTTCTTTTAAGAATACTTTGTATTTGCCAAACCTTTTGCGCAACGTTTTCTATCGTATTTTACATCATACTATCAAAACTAAAATTTCACACATTAAAATATTGTGTTTTATTCTAATTACCGGATTCTGTTATGATGCATATTCACAAAATGATACAACTAAAACAGTCTCCTTAGAAAGTGTTGAGGTTTCTGTAACTTCAAATCAGGAAATATTAGAACAAGCTGTTCCTTACTCAAGATTAGAAACTATTGAGTTAAACAGAGGAACAGCGCTCTCTTTAGATGATGCCATTAATACCAATGTTCCGGGTGTTTTTATGGAACGGAGAACTTTTTCGGGCGGTCAGCAATTCAATATTCGCGGCTATGGAAATGGAATAAATGCCAACGGCAGAGCAAACAACTTTGATTCACAAGGGATGAAAATGTATCTAAACGGTATTCCTATTACCGATGCCGAAGGGTTAACCGTGATGGATGATATTGATTTCGGCGCAATTGAAAAAGTTGAAGTAATCAAAGGTCCTTCGGGAACACTTTATGGTTTGGCTATTGCGGGCGTAGTAAAACTGCAAACTATTCAGCCTAAGAAAAATGAGATCTATGTCGGGCAGGATTTTATAGGCGGAAGTTACGGATTGTTCAGAACCACTACTTCAGTTGCGGTGGGCGGCGAAAAATACACGATCTCAGCAAATTACGGTCATCAACAGTTTCACGGTTTTATGCCCCATACCCAATCTAAAAAAGATTTTTGTAACGTGATGGGAAATATCCAACTCAGTAAACGACAAAGTGTAAATGCCTATCTCGGCTATACGCAAGGAAGAGATAACCGCAACGGAGAATTAACAGTGGAACAATACGAAACCAAAGATTATTCGGGCGACCCGACCTATATCAGAAACGATGCGCACTCCGGATTAAAAGTGTTTCGTGCCGGCGTGGAACACAGTTTTATCTTTGATAAACATATTTCCAACTCCACTTCCATTTTCGGACAAAGTCAGGTGTTGGATCAAAGCTCTTCGGGCGGCGGCTGGACCGATAAAAACGCACTAAATTTCGGATTTAGAAGCGTTTTTAATCTGCAGTTTAATTTATCTAAAAACAAAAACATCGTTTTATCCGGTATTGCAGGCGTTGAGTTGCAAAAAATGAGCGGTTCCTCCATTGGCTACAACATGGCGCCCGACAGCACTAATTTAGATGCCCCTTACAATATCATTACAACCGTAAGAAGTAATCAGCTATTGAACAACTTAACCTATTCCTATTTTACCCAATGGAGTTTGAGTTTGCCCAAAGGGTTTTCTATTAGCGCCGGAATCGGCATTAGCCATCAATCGCTTGAACTTACCAACAGAATGTGGGCATTAACCAACAATCACCCTGCGAACAAAGCGCCCAAAATTCAGGCGAATAAGTACAACTTTTTACCCTCTCCAAGTTTTTCTATTCATAAAATGTTTGGAAAGGTTGCTTCCATTTACGCCTCCTATTCCATGGGATACAAAGCGCCGGTTACTTCCCACCTGCTCATTACCGCTACCAACGAGATAAATACCGGTTTAAAGCCGGAAAGAGGGCAACAGGTAGAGATCGGCACAAAAGGCAATTTTTTAGCAAACCGATTATTTTACGCTGTGGCAGTTTTTTACGCCCAATTTACTAATAAATTTGCTCCGGTGGCAGTGTTGGATGAAACGCAATCGCATGTTCTTTACACTTATGCTATCAACGCCGGAACCACCAATAACTTGGGCGTTGAATGTGAAATCAATTACAAAATCATTGATTCACAAACAAAATTTGTAAAACTGTTACGCCCCTTTGCCAATGTTACCTATTCATTTTACAGATATGGAGATTATGAATTTCAATCTATTCAAAAAGACAGTTTAGTTATCGAAAATTACAAAGGGATTCAAGTGGCGGGAGTTTCTCCGTGGGTATTTAATGTGGGAATAGATTTTGACACAAAAATTGGGTTATACGCCAATATTAACTATGGCTACCGCACTGCAATGACCATAACGACGGACGGTTTGCACAAAGCGCACCCGTTTGGATTATTAAATATGAAGATAGGCTACCTCAAAAGATTTAAGGGATTTGAGATGAATCTGTTTGTGGGCGCCAACAATATGACCTGCACCCAATATTACACCATGGCGATGATTGACCATTTGCCCGAGCCTTACATCCCGGGACCGGATAAAATTAATTATTATGGCGGAGGTGGGGTGAGGTATTATTTTAAGTGACGAGTTACAAGTTACGAGTTACAAGCTAAAAGTTACGAGTATTGAGGTGTTTGATGTTTACGGGCGAACTGTAAATACTCATTACTCACTACTCACTACTCACTACTCAATCAATATTTCGCACTTGCCTACCGGATTGTATTTTGTAAAAGTTTATACAGAGAATGGAGTTTTTGTTGAAAAAGTTATAAAAAATTAAGAAATTGGAACTGTTGTATGAAAATTAGTGTTTACTTCGCAACGATTTAAAAATTTCATTATGAAAATCAATATTTTTTTAAAAAATCCATCTATCTGTTTGCTCTGCAAGAAAGATACTGTTTTATTCATCCATAGCTATCATTGGATGTTTGAAAAAACACAATTTCGAGCGGGATAGAATATAACATTTTTTTTCAAAATATTAACCAAACAAATAATGATTATGAAACACTTTTATATTTTTTTACGCCCTTTTTTTATGTTGTCTTTGTGCTTTTTATTGCTTCTTTGCCAAAAAGAAGCCATTGCACAATCACCTTTTAGAGGTGTTTTATGGGTAGTTCCCATAGATCCCTCAGTCTTACCTATTAATAATACCATAACAGGAAACGATGAACTTAACAAAGTTTTTGAAGAGTTTCATGTGGAAAAATACTATTTCTTGGATAGTCTTTATCTAAATTGTAGTTACATAAAGCCGGGACCCGTTTATGAAATACAATTAGAAAAAGCAGATATCCTATTAGATAATCAATTCATTGATAT
>JAITUN010000267.1 GCA_031286285.1 Bacteroidales bacterium
ATTTATCATCGAAAAAAGAGGTAAAAATTGTAGATAATCGCAATGACATTATGAAATTAGAATCGGCTGGTTTTGATAAAATTGTGAGTTTTAGGAATATAAAATAAATGTAAATAGAGAAAAAAATGTTTTTTTTGCAGAAAATTTTAAAAAAGATAATTAATATGAATAACGAAGACGAAAAACATCCCTTTGATCCTGAAGATCATCCCTTTGATCCTTTTTATCCTAAGAAGGCGAAGTGGCTCTTTTTAGGAACTTTTCCACCCAAGAAAGAAAAATGGGCTAATAATGAAGAGTTTAATTTTTATTATCCTAATTTTAATAATGATATGTGGCGGATTTTGGCTTTGGTGTTTAATAAAGAGAAAGATCATTTTGAAGATGTAACCCAAAAAAAATCTTTTGATAAAGAAAAAATTAAAGTTTTTTTAGAAGAAAAAGGGATTGCGATGTACAACATAGCAAAAAAAGTTGTCCGACTCAAAGACAATGCTTCTGACAAAGATTTAAGAATTACAGAATATATTAAGATCAAAGAAATAATCGAAAACAATAAAGATTTAGAATATATTGTTGCAACAGGAACAAAAGCGTATGAAAAACTGATTGAACAAATTGTAGAAATAGATCAGAATTTTAAAAAAAAACTTCCTATAATTGGCTTATGGGAAGAATTTATCTTTAAAAACAGAACAATAAAATTTTACCGAATGCCTTCTTCTTCTAAAGCATATCCGAAACCATTAGAGAAAAAAGTGGAATTTTATAAAGATATGTTTTCCAATAATGACGAAAAATCGCCCCATCAGTAAAATCTCTTTAATTCGTGTCATACTTCTTCCAAATCTTCCGTTCTTACGTTCTTCCGTTCTTACGCTCTTACAATCTTACGCTCTTACGCTCTTCCGGTCTTATTATTTTCTATTTTTGCCGGAAAATTTTACAGGCGTGCAGACCACACCCTTATGTTAAACCTTAAATCTTTAAATCTTTAAATCTTTAAATTGAATCATTATGACACAACTCGAATCCTTGACCCGTCACATCTTAATCGTAAAAAAACTGCGTAAAAGCAAACGAGCCACTTTTAAAGAGATTAACAATTATCTGAAAGATGAGAGTATTGACCAAGAACTTAACCTCTCTTGCTCAACGCGTACTTTTCAACGCGATATAAAAGTTATCTTCAACATTTTTGGAATTACTATAAAATGTGGACAAGATCGGTTGTATTTTATTGAAAGCGAGATAGACACAGATATTAACGAGCGCCTTATTGAAGCCTTTGAAGTGGTGAACGCGCTGAAATTTACCGAACAAAACAGAAAACATATCTATTTGGAAAAACGTACAACGAGTGGAACGGAACATTTGGCGTTGTTGTTTAAAGCGATCAAAAAGAAACATATAGTGTCGTTCAATTATTTTAAATCATACGAAGGAGAGATTACCAAAAAGATTGTTAAACCATTGGCATTAAAGGAGTATAGGCATCGTTGGTACTTGGTTGCCCGCGATGAAAAAGAGAACGACAAACGGTACGCCTTAGACAGAATCTCCCATTTGCAAATAAAGGAGACCCATTTTCAGGAAATTAGCGGTTTAGATATTGATCAAATGCACACCCATTGCTTTGGAATTACCATCCCACCCGACTATCAAGTGCATAAAGTGGTACTGTCGTTCAGTCCACACGAAGGGAAATATCACAAATCACTCCCTCTGCATCCTTCACAGAAGGTTTTGATTGACGATAATAAAGAGTTCCGCATCAGTTTGGATATTTATATCACATTCGATTTTATTATGGAGTTACTTTCGTTGGGAGATACGGTGAAAGTAATTGAACCTCAATCATTAATTCAGGAGATAAAAGAGATTTACCGGAAGGCGTTGGAACAATATTGAGGTTAATCCCGGTTCCAATTGTGTAACTTCGTTTCCTTTGTGGTTAAACAATCACAAAATCTTCATTGCAATCGCAGCACAAGCTTCCGCATCCGCTAAAGCATTATGGTAGTTAGTAAGATCAAATCCGCATTGTGCGGCAACGGTATGCAGTTGGTGGTTGGGTAGTAATTTTCCGAAGAACCTCCGTGCTGCCCGGCATGTACAATAGAAATCATAATCAGGGTAATCCATTTGATACACTTGGTGCACTTCGCGCAAACAACTCTCATCAAAAGGGCTGTTGTGCGCTACCAAAGGCAAACCCTCAATGAGCGGCGCAATCTCTTGCCACACAAACGGAAATACTTTAGCATTTGCCGTATCATCAGCAGTAAGTCCGTGAATTTCAGTAAATCTCCACCAGTACCATTCCGGTTCGGGATAGACGAGACGGTAGATTTTATCCGTAATGATTCCGTTGCGAACAATCACTATTCCTATACTACAAATGCTTGAGTGGTGAAAATTAGCGATTTCAAAATCAATGGCAGCAAAACTGTTCATAATAGTTTTAAAAATTTCGGCAAAAATACAGTATAGTTGTGCCAAGAGGTGGCGCGGTAGAAAAAAACCTAAATATTTTCCACCCACGACATATTTTGTCGTAATAATCTATATTTTTGCCGAACAAAATAAAGGAAATATAAAACAACCTTAAATTCTTAAATTCTTAAATCTTTAAATCTTTAAATAAAAAAATCATGTCCCAACGCGAAACCGCTACCCGCCACCACTTAATTATCAACAAACTGCACAGAGCAAAACAAGCAACATTTAAAGATATTGCCAACTACCTTGCTCAAGAATCTGAACTTCAGCACTACGATTTTAACATCTCTAAACGCACCTTTCAGCGCGATGTGCTTGAAATAGAATCTATTTACGGAATTACAATTGAGTATAATCATTCCGGAAAGTTCTATTTCATTAATGAGGAGTTTGAACCCATTTACAGTGATCGCTTTTTTGAAGCGTTTGATGTGTATAATGCATTGAAAGTGAATGAACGAAACAGAAAGCATCTCTACTTGGAAAAACGCCATACACAGGGGACGGAACATTTGTATGCCTTGCTTCACGCCATCAATAATTGTTTGCAGATCTCTTTCTCTTACCAAAAATTCTACACCGACCACCTCGAACAGCGAACTGTTAACCCGTTAGCAATAAAAGAGTTTAAGTATCGCTGGTATCTCATTGCACGAGATGTTTACGACAACCTAGTGAAAATTTATGCCTTAGACCGTATCTCCAATTTAGAGTTTTCTAAAACTAAATTTACTGAAGAAACCCATTTCGACCTGAATAATATGCTGAAACATAGTTTTGGCATTACCATACCCGGGGATGAAAAACCGCAAAATGTAGTACTCTCATTTCACCCGTTTCAAGGAAAATATATCAAATCGCTGCCGCTGCACGAAAC
>JAITUN010000324.1 GCA_031286285.1 Bacteroidales bacterium
CGTAGTGTCATCACAAAAAGCATCGCAACACAAATAATAAGCACAAAAATAACAAGTGAAACTCCATCTCTGCTATTCCCGCCATTTTGTAGATTAATTACTGTAACGGAAGAAGCTACAATTGTTATTATTGCTGCAATTAATTGAATTACAATGTTTACTTTTTGCATTTTCCCTCTAGTTTTTGTTGAATAATCGCATTACAACTTTTTGTTCCAAAAATTCCATATAAGTAATAAAATACATTCGTCCATGTAGCTATGTCAACAACTTCTCAAAAAAACTAGTTTTTTGTGAGGGCCTGCGGTGGAACATGGTAAAATGTTGAAAACGGTAAAACCGGGCGGGCTTGATGGTTGTAGAAAGATGGGGCTGAACCCGCGCGGAATTTGGCAGGGGGGTGGCTCGGCGCCGATAGGCTCGCCCAAAGCGAAAGCCCTCCAAAAAAAGGGCGGGGGGTTTATCTCCCCGAACATTTTGGGGGGCTGTAGCGGCAGGCGTTGTTTTGACTTTGGGGGTGCTGGTCGTGCCGTTAGCCCGCGCGCGATTGCCTCGTAGCCGTTGGATGCGGGGCGCGGTTGTTTGCGCCCTGCGGCCAGCGGCGGGGATGAATTACAAAGATAAGCAAAAAGTTTATATAACGCAATGTTATGCGTACATCGCCGCAAGTGACGTGACAGCGGCTTTATCGCTGGCGCGACACTTGCCCCGCCTTTATGGCGGGAGCGATGTTGCATAACATTTGTTATGTAACACTTAATTTTCCCGGCGGTGTCGCCCACGCTTTTTGGGGGGGTTTATCCCCCCCAAAAACTATTTGATATTATTTCCTTAGTGTTCTTTTGGGATAGTACACCACAAAGTGACCGTTTGCAAAATTGGCCTACTATTTATAATCTGACGGTGAAAATTGATCTGTTGTGGCCAACTGCCGCGGTGAGCTTTCTAGAAACATGTAAAAGTGTCGTTTTATTAGGGTTTTTTGAGGATTTTATGATTTGAGCTAAAATGGTTGACAAAACCGAAGCCTATACCCCAAGTTTTAGGGAAGCCCTTGCGGTTTTTGCAATGGCGACAACTCACCCGGACAGTATGCCCACGCCCACACCAACAGCCCGGATAGTACGACCGCATGGCGCTATTACCGTCCTCCCCTAACCTGTGCGGTGACTAAGGGGAGGGCGGTAATAGCGCGGGTTCTGACCGCATTTATGCCCGGATAATATGACTGCATGTTTTTCTGCCCCTCGTCATACAGAAAAACTTGACATAGCTTCTACCATGTGATATCTTTATATTAGTGGATCATTTAGGACGATAAAAACAAGGAGTCTTCAATATGCCCAAGTATGAAATCTTCGACCGTAGGAGCGGAAACCTTCTAGCGGAAGGCGCTGTTAAGGAAAGAGACGGAAAGCATGTAATCGAGTGTTTAATTCCCAATTCCCCTGACGTGGTGGTTTTTATCGACGGTAAGATGATGCAAATGTTTCCAGCTGCTCGTCCTCCGCAACCGAAAACTGTGGATACGGATCAGATTGTGGAGGCTTATTGGACTTACGGAGAAAGTTATACTCGTTTGCGAGATAAAGAGGAAGGTGAAGAAGCTGATATTTGGCAGACCAAGTATTACGAGGACTTGAATCTTCATGTTGTAACTGAAGAAGGTAATGACGGGAAAGTGGTGAAGATTGTGTTGGAGGACAAGGATAAGCGTAAAATTAGGTTGCGCAAAATCATTTCTGAAAATAATGTTGTGTTTGATAAAGTGTTTGGAAATAACATTTAATTATATTTTGGGGAGGAATGAAATATGGGATGGACTGTATGTACTCCAGATGGTAAATGTCTAACTTGTGTTGAGTTGGTGAGAAGTAATGAAGAAGCAATAATATATAGTGATGATGTAGAGAGATGTATGTCTATTGCTAATGTGGTGGAAACTAATAAAACAGCAATACATATTTTACTTGCTGAATCAAGACAAGTACCAGCTGATAATATAGTATGTGATAAAAAAATTAAACGAAATGACTTCAATTTCATGTGTGTCAAAGAGGTTGCAGAGGCGATAAATAGCTTGGCCCCAAGCTCAAATCTAATAAAAATTACTAATACACATTTCGATAATTTAGAAAAATCCCTATCAATTAGGTATTATTCTGATACTAAATTGATAATGTGGGGTGATCATAGTGATATTGGAGATGGAACAGCAATATGGGCTAGTGGTTTTCCTAATGACAAGATTTATATTAACTATAGAAGTGGAAGAGAAAACGAAAATGACCCAATAGATGAAAATAAAGAAAGTAGTTATCTAGAAAGAGGAGGAAAGTCTATAATGCTTCAAAATGACATTAAACTGATAAACTATGGTTGCAATGGTAATCTAGGGATTCACAGAAGGAGGTTTGAAGTGGCTTTTCGTACTAGGGGCGAAAACGGTAATTTCGTAAACAATTACCTAGGAAAATATAATAACAGAAGTAGGGATAGAGTAATTACCTTGGACATGATTAATGACTTGCTCACCATAGGGAAAAGTTATGCCAAAAAATTAAAAATTGAGTCGGAACAGTTAGGAAATTTTAAAAGTGTGTTTCGAAATACATTGGGCAAAATGAGAAGCAGGAAAGAAGAATGGACAGAAAGAGGAAGGAGATCAGAGGGTATGTATATAGATGGTACTGAATTAAGTAATAAAGCGACAGAAATCGAAAAGAGGGTGGATGCTTTATAAATTTGTTTTTATAACATTGCTGTGCTTGTTGGTCTTTGCCCAACAAGAGAGTTCTGTGTCTCCACAGGAGTCGTTGCCGGTAACGGGGACTTTCACAGACCCGCGCGACGGCCAGGTTTACCGCACGGTGAAAATCGGGAACTTGACATGGATGGCTGAGAATTTGAATTTTGAAGCGAAAGGTAGCGTATGTTATGGTGAAGACGGTCAAGTCGCAGTTCGGGACGAAGAAACCAGAGAGCTAAGTTTTTCTACGTTATCAAACGTTGAAATACAGGCTAACTGTGCGAAGTACGGTCGTCTTTATGATTGGGCTACCGTTATGGGGCTTCCGTCTATTTGTGATAGTAGTTTCTGCGTATCTCAAATACAAACTCCGCATCATCAAGGCATTTGTCCTGTCGGGTGGCATGTTCCAAATGCTACGGAGTGGGAAGCGTTGGTGAACCATGCAGGTGGCTCATCAACAGCGAGGAATAGGTTGAGGTCTCGGGAGGGTTGGCATAGTGATTGCCATCTTGGTACTGATGATTATGCTTTTTCGGCTCTGCCTGGCGGCTACCGCATCTCGAGGTATGACCCCTATGACCACGCTGGCGACGACGGCGGTTGGTGGAGCGCTACAGAGGCGAGTACTAGGAGCGCATGGCACAGAATCATACTCTGCAGAAACGATGTGGTTAAGCGCACACATGGCAAGGAGTCTATGTTTAGTCTCCGTTGCGTTCGCCAGTAGGGCACAATTAACCAGGAATTGACACGAAATGAAGAAAAACACATTTGTTTTTGTAGCATTGCTATGCTTGTTGGTCTTTGCCCAACAAGAGAGTTCTGTGTCTCCACCGGAGTCGTTGCCGGTAACGGGGATGTTCACCGACCCGCGCGACGGTCAGGTCTACCGCACGGTGAAGATTGGGAACCAAACTTGGATGGCGGAGAACTTGAATTTTGACGCAAAGGGTAGCGTATGCTTTGGTGAAGGCGGTCAAGTCATAGCTCAGGACAAAGAAACCAGA
>JAITUN010000033.1 GCA_031286285.1 Bacteroidales bacterium
CATAGATTTCCATTCCAAATCCTTTGGCGATTTTGGCAACCAATTTACCAACATTGCCGTAAGCATGAATCCCCAGTTTTTTACCTTTCAATTCGGTTCCGGTGCCGGGGTTGAATGCGTTACGAGCCATGAAAACCATCATTCCGATAGCCAACTCGGCAACAGCGTTAGGGTTTTGTCCGGGCGTGTTCATCGCTACAATGTTTTTCGCCGTACATGCCGCCAAATCTAAGTTATCGTAACCAGCTCCGGCACGTACTACTATTTTTAGTTGTTTTGCAGCATCCACGACCTCTTTGGTAACTTTGTCGGAACGCACAATCAATGCATCAACATCGGCTACGGCACGATAAAAATCATTGACGTCGGTGTAGTTTTCTAATAAAACAAGCTGATAACCAGCTTTTTCAACAATGTTTCTAATTCCTTCTACTGCTACTTTTGCAAATGGTTTTTCGGTAGCAACTAATACTTTATTCATAACGATATGGGTTTAATAAAATTAAAATTTCAGGCAACAAAGATAATACTTTTTTCAATTACAAAACCATATATTAAAAATTTGGTTAAGAAAAAGTTTGAGGTGCTATCCAACTCCACAGATAGCGGAAACATTCCAAAAAATAACAGAAAGAAAAAAATTTCTTGCTTCGTTATCAATGAAGAGTTTGTGCAACATTAAGTTAACCAAGCAATTTATAAGCGCTGAAAGCGCGATATATCCAAGCCCAATGGCAACGCCTTGGGTAAAAGGAGAATACCAATTATTTGAGCGCTGAAAGCGCAACATAAAAAATAAAGAGTATTTTTGCAAAAGAAAAATAATGTCTCTATCATTGTAAAAAGTACATTGAACGTCAAAAAGAGCATCATAAAAAGGTTACATTTAAGGAAGAATACCTGAAATTTCTGAAGGAATACGGCATAGATTACAATGAAAATTATTTATGAGAATAACTATGCTGCCCCTTCAGGGCGCAAATTGTTTTTGTATTACATTCATACCCAAGGCGTTGCCATTGGGCTTGGATATATCGCGCTTTCAGCGCTTTTCATCATTCCTGACCATTTGATTATACAATGTTTTTTAAGAAAAAACAAAATAGCACCTCAAACTTTTTCTTAACCAAAATTTCGTACCTTTGCCCCCGAAAGCAACAACAGTCTTTCCTGTCGCGCTTGCCAAGCAAGTAAAAACAAGTGAGGAAAGTCGGGACAACACAGGGCGCCATACTTCCTAACGGGAAGGTTGCCGGTAACGGCAAACAGCCAGTGCCACAGAAAATAACCGCTCTGAGTTTATCGAAGAGTAAGGGTGAAAATGTGAGGTAAGAGCTCACGTTGCAAGATGGCGACACCTTGCAAGGGTAAACCTTATGGGTTGAAAGGTCAAATAAACCACGACAGGAGTTGCCCGCTCCGTTTTTGAAATTCAAAATTCGTGGAGGGTAGACCGATAGAGGTTGCAGGCGACTGCAACTCGAGATAAATGACAGGAACACGATTTATCGTGTAACAGAATCCCGCTTATGAGACTGTTGGTGCTTTTTTACAACAAACATTTAGAAATATCTTAATTTAAAAACATTATCTTTGCACTTTTTAAAATACATATATATTTATGCACAAAAAGACCCCCGGACTTTGGAAAATTAAACTCGGACTTGGAATAGTCGGAAACATTGAACTTCTGAAAATGAAGATGAAATCAGGAAATGCTCAAAAAGCACAAGAGAAAACGTTACGGAAATTTTTAACCAAGTCGAAAGACACTGTTTATGGAAAAGAGCATCATTTTGAAGAGATCTTAAAAGCAAAAACAGCAGATGAGTTGTTCAAAAAATATCAGGAAAATGTACCTATCAACCAATATACCGATTTTGAGCCATATATCGAGCGTCATAAAAACGGTGAAGAAAATGTGCTATTTTCCGGCAAGCCGATTATATACCTGACAACAAGTGGAACAACGTCAAAACCTAAATGGATTCCGCTTACACAAGAATATTACGATGAAGTCTATAAAAAGTTGAATCAACTTTGGTTTGCCACTGCGCTTAAATTTCGTCCGAAAGCTTGCGATGGAAAAAATCTTTCGATAGTAGGTAAAGCGCTTGAGGGATATGCGCCCGACGGAACTCCTTACGGCTCGGTTTCGGGATTATCACACAAAGGAATACCAAAATTTATGAAACCTATTTATTCGGCTCCGTACGAACTTTTTCATATAACCGATTATAAAGCAAGATATTATGCTATTATGCGTATGGCTATCGAACAAAATATTACTTGGATTGTTTCCGTAAATCCATCTACTTTGATAGAGATGCAAAATAATCTGAATGAGTTTTGGGACGATTACGTGAATGATGTGGAAAACGGTACTATCAGCGATAAGTTTCTAATTGACGATTATATACGCGAAGCGCTACTTAAAGGTATTCAGCCAAATCCTGAACGTGCAGAAGAATTACGCCAACTAAAACTAAAACACGGAACCGTACTGCCAAAACATTACTGGCCTAATTTACAGATAATTTCGGTTTGGATGTGTGGAAATACAAATGTTTATCTCAACAAAGTAAAAGACTCGTTTCCGGAAAACACACTATTTCAAGAATTTGCATATTTCTCATCGGAATGTCGTTCCGGAAATGTATTAAATCCACCCGACAAAGACACAACACTTTTCTGTCATAAATTATACTTTGAATTTATAAAAGCAGAAGACAACGAATTACCGAATCCGAGAATTTATCAGGCTCATGAATTGGAAGTGGGAGAGCGTTACTTCTTTATTTTTACAAATCCTTCAGGTTTATACCGTTATAACATGAATGACATTATTGAGTGTACCGGTAAATATAACGATTTTCCGAAAATTCAGTTTATTCAAAAGGGTAACGGAATTATTTCGCTTACAGGAGAAAAATTGTCGGAACGTCAATTTATTGATGCAATACACGAAGCCGAAAAAGAAATAGGCGTAAGTTTGAAATTTTTTGTAGGGTTTGCCGATCTTGAAGCTTCTCTTTATCATTTTTACTACGAATTTCCCGAAACAGTTGAGAACAAGATAGAAACGGGACAAAAAATCACTCAAATCGTAGATGAAAAGATGAAAGAATTTAACAAAGAATATTTTGACAAACGTGGCACAAACCGTCTGAAAAACCCGATAACACATATTTTGCAAGAAGAATCGTTTGAAACTTTTAAAGCACGTTGCATTGATTTGGGATACCGTGATGGTCAGTTTAAACTTAACTTACTGATGCAGGACGAAAAAAGACATGCCATGTTTAAAGAATTGATAGCTACGCATGGTGAATTTACTACTCCCTAAAAATCAATATATTTGAAAAATAAAAACATAAAATTAGCAATTTTCGATTTCGACGGCACATTGTATAACAAGAAAGGCTTTGCTTTTCGCTTGGTTATGAAGAACTTATCAATGGCTTTTGTTGCACTTACAGAACGAATTATACGCAAAAAATTCAAAGGGAAAGATTTTGGTTCGGCAGAAAATTATTATGACAACTTTTTCACGGAAATAACAAAAAGAAATCTGTTTTTCACTGCAAAATATTATGAAAAATGGTATTTTAAACGCTATTTGCCAAGTTTTTGTAAGATTTTAGAAAAACACTACAATGCCGATGAAAGAGTAGTAGGTATTTTCGATTATTTGCATAAAAATAATATTAAAATTGCCATTAATTCCGATTATCCGTTTGTCGGCGAGCGAATGCAAGCCATTGGACTTGATTATGAACAAAACGCTCAGTTACATTATTTTTCATCAGAAGACTATGGCGCTCTAAAACCTGCTACAAGACCATTTTTGGAAATTGCAAATAAGTTTAATTGCGAACCTTCAAATTGTATCGTCATCGGCGATAGAGCAGATACAGAGGGTGAATGTGCAAAAAAAACAGGAATGGATTTTATACAAATTTCGTTTAAAAAGGATAAAAATGATAACGCTGTTTCGTGGGAAGAACTTGAAAAAATTTTGAAAAATAATGAATAAAAGCAAACAACCATACATTTTTGATACAGGAATAGAATATCCTGTCAACGAACCGGATAAACATATTATAGAAGACCCCGGACTTGGCTCTGAATGTACGATAGATGAACATTATCCCTTCGTAGATAGAAGTTTTAAATTTAGATGGAACAGTTGGTGGTTATATTATTTTATTGGCTATGTTATTGCTTTCCCCTTGCAGAGAATTCGTTTTGGACTGAAAATTGAAGGAAGGCAACACTTAAAAAAACATAAGAACAACCTCAAAAACGGAGCAATTACTATTTCAAATCACGTTTTGCGATGGGATTTTATTTGCGTTTTGCAAGCCATAAAATCCAGACGCCCTTATGTAATAGTATGGAAAAACTTGCTTTTCGGAAAAGATGCTTTCATGGTAAGAACAGTTCGCGGAATACCGATACCCGAAACTCAAGCAGCAAATATGGCATTTATGCGAACATTAAACCGTTTGCATCAAGAGAAAAAATGGATTCATGTTTTCCCTGAAAGTGCAAATTGGCACTATCATCAACCGATACGTCCATTTAAAACAGGCGCTTTTTTGTTTGCTTACAATTTTAATGTTCCAATAATTCCAATGGCTTTTTCTTACAGAAAACCCAACAAATTTTATCGATTTTTCGGCAAAAAAACCCCATTAATAACATTAAGAATCGGAGAACCGCTCTATCCCGATACGACTCTTAATAGAAAGGCTGCAATAGATAAATTATTGCACGAAAGCCATAAATCTATGTGCGAACTCGCAGGAATAGAAAATAATTATTACCCCGCAACTTTCGAAGAGTTTGAAAAACAGTTAAAA
>JAITUN010000049.1 GCA_031286285.1 Bacteroidales bacterium
TCGGCTTCTTCAATGGCTAAAACGGCTTGTTTTCGGATTTCTTCTTCAAAAATGTCATCGCTTCCCTCTATATAACCTCCGGTGTCAATGACCGAAAAGGCGATGCCATTCCAGTCGGAAACGCCGTAATGGCGGTCGCGCGTTACGCCGCTGGTCGGGTCAACAATAGCCTGACGCATACCCGTTAAACGGTTAAAAAGCGTTGATTTGCCCACATTCGGACGACCTACTATGGCAACAATATTTCCCATTTGCTTCTTATAAAAAAAATTGGAGGGCAAAGATACGAAATTACCAATTACCAATTATGAATAACTGAATAACTGAATAACTGAATTTTGTTTCCTGCGCTGTTTTTGCAAAAACAGTGTGTAATTTTAGGGCAACTCGAAAAAGAATATATTTTTTGTTTAAAAATATTTTTTTATTTGCATTTGTGGTTTAAATGCTGTATGTTTGTCCCCGTATTTAAAATGGCTTAACCATGAAATATTTTTGGCAAAGTATTGGCTCATTTTTTGCATTGTTTATGAACAAAGCCGGAGTTGTTTTTGTGCCAAAAACACGTAATTCATTGATAATCACCCCCCCCCTCCCCTGTTTATTATGACACGTAAATTCTTATTTATTAGTATTATCGCAAGCCTTTTAATAGGTATGACGGCTTGCAAAAAGGATTTGGAAAAAACAACACAAACTTCCATTTCACAAGAAGACCTTGAACTGTCGCAAAAGATAACCTCTTTCATTGACAGAATGAATAACCCCATGACACTTAAAAATGGTGGTGATGTACTTATTGGTATTGATGACGCACTTTGGAACATGGAAGCGGCAATGAATTATACATTTGCCGATATTCCCGTACAAATTAGTGAAACCCAGTTGGATTCTTTGGAATTTGTGCTAAATGTTAATAACGGTTTTTGCACGGAAAGTAATCTTAGCGCCTTGTATCAATCCATGAATGCTTCTATGCAAGAATATTGCAATACATTAGACGGATACCATTTTATACTGGCTAATGTTACTGTTGGCGACCAAACCGCCAACGATATGACACTTAAAGTTTACATGGTAAGAGGAGGAGGAGATGAAGGGTTTGGTATAAATTTTGGATACCCTCCTGATAAATGGTGGCATTCATATCATTGGGGTTATTGTGATGAACCTCCTCCTCACACGAAGAAATCATCTTTGGAAATCCAAAACAAAATTAATTCTGCCATTCGCTATATTCCTCCTGATCACGCCAATGTTCCGGCTTATTTTACAGATATAGTCCAGCTATCAGTCCCTACCATTTCGAATCCAAACTATGATCCCGTTGCATATCCATATCGTAAGTACTTAACACGATATTATTACACCTTTTACGATGTGGAATACGGTACTGATGTCCCCGATAATTGTCTAAGTCCTGATGATATGAGTTTTTTTACAAACAATATTTGGGATGTTATCAATGGTTCTTTGAAACCTGCCGGAAAAACTTTAATTTCTGCATCGGGAGCCGCAGCAATTAGGTGTTGGTTTGAGAATAAAATGGATGAATATCACATGCCTTTAAAGATAGATTATGGCATTCTGCATTATCAATAATTAACTGGTATCATTCAAGGATTGGATATTTTTTATCCAATCCTTGAATTTATAGTTTTAAAATGAAAAAATATCTTTTATTACTTGTTTGTTGTATCTTTTTAGCCTCAACCGGATTTTCTCAAGTTTTGTATGAACTTACTATAAAACAAGGTGAAAATTTCCCTTCATGTGTTTTTAATACCGACAATGATGAAACCATTGTTGGTTTATTTGAGCATTATGAGTTTTGTAAATTAATTAAAATCAATAAAGATGGGTTTATTGTTGATTCCCTTGTGTTTGATATGGAAGATTATATTGTCATAGATGTTGTCAATATTATCAAAGCTGAACAGCCCCATCATTATCTTGCATTAATGATAAAAAATGAAGGAACCCTTTACAATCCCAAGTATCATATTGTGGTTTTTGAATTTGATGATAACTTTAACATTTTATGGGAAAAAACCATAGATGTTATAGAAGGACCTGTATATGCCGTAGGAGGAGAGTTTTGGGATGGATATTATTATATTTTTATGGGACAATCTCCGTTGGAAAATGAAGCCCATTTTTATAAATTAAATACCGAAGGAGAGGTCGTTCATTCGGCAATCCATCAAGACCATTACCTTACCCGTTTTATGACCCATATTCCCAATACCAATTCTTTTATTTTTAACAAGGGGGAGGATGATTTGAATCTTGATATTATCAACACAGATTTGGAAATAGAGATTAATTTCAGGTATGCCACCGGTTATGTTATATTTCCAAATTTAGAATTTATTAATGATTCCATTTTCATTACCAGCGGAATGGGGGCTACAGGTTATTGGGGTGGTCATTGGGAAGATTATTCGGAACGAATTGTCATAAGGGCAACAAACCTTAATGAAATTTTGGAAAATATGTATGCTCCTTTTCAAACAACAGTATTTGGGGAAGAAGGTGTAGGAGGGTATCCTTGGTACCCGGGTTGCCGCATGGCAGAACGCCAATCTTTGGCTATGCACGACGACTATTTCTTTTTTGCCGGAACAGGTCTTTTTAATAATAGTGCTGGTCCTCCCTACGATAAAACCGATAATTTTATTATGATTTATGTTTTTGACCATAATTTGGATTCGCTGTGGGCAATGCATTTGGGATACGATGCCTATTATCATACATGGTCTGTTGCTCCTACGATTGATGGAGGTTGTGTGGTGGTTGCACGACGATACGATTGGCACGACTCAGAAAATATCGAAACGTATATTGTACGCATTGCAAAACCGGATTTTCCCCAACCTTGCAACCCTGTAACAGAGGTATCGGCAACAATTGAATCAGATTGCAAATCGGCAACTGTAACATGGACAACCGTGGATAACGCCAAAGAATACAAAATCTTTAGAGATGACATCGAATTGGGAGTAATTACTGCTTCTCCGTACATTGATGAGTTTGATTTTGAGGATGAGACCACTTATACATGGGGAATTGTAGCCATTTGTGAAAGTGGAGAATCGGAAGAAGTCTTTGTTTTAGCTACAGCAGATTGTGGTCAAGGCATCCAAGAACTTTCAAACAGCATAGCAGTCTATCCGAATCCAGGCAACGATATGCTTACCATAGATATTGCTTTCAATGATTTTGCTTTCCGCATGTACGATATTACCGGAAAATTGATTTCGGAACGGAAAAATCAAAAAAACATCTCAACACAACATCTTCCCCCGGGCATCTATTTATATCGGATTTTTTCAGACAATCAAACAATGACATCTGGAAAATGGGTGAAAAAGTGATGGGAAATACCTGTAAACGGTTTATGACGACAATATTTCCCATACCCTAACTATTGCTTGATTCCATTTTCAATATTTCGTAAATTTCTTGCCATGGTTTAAGATACAAAGATGTTTTTTCATCACTAATCTTGGCAAAAACATCAGAATGATAAATTATCGTCATGGCATCTATTTTTGAAATGTTACGATCTTGCATTAATTTTACAGTCAGTTCGGCAACCAAAGCTTCTATTTTGTAACGGGGCGGTTCGTTGTAGTCAAGTAAGGCGTCTAATGATGTTTCGGTGCAAAAAGCAATTTGATGTGTGGCTTCACGAAATTTTATTCTGCGTATAAATTCGTTCATTTTTATTTTATTATTGGCATATAGTTGAAATTGACGAAACATCTTATCATTGGCTACAGGACCTTCAACAATATCGTATTCGTGTTGTGGTTCGTTTTCTTTTCGTAAACGGTTAAACATAACAAACTGCGCCCATTCAGCACAAACATTTTCAAAACGCTTGATTTTTAGATTTGGATTTGTTTTTGTTATTTCATCAAAATCGAAATTGTATTCAAGAATAGTAACAGTTCCTTTTTTTAATTTACGTACCATTTCTTGCGCCCTTCTGATAGCATGTGCTTCAATAGAAGTTGTATAAAAACCTTGACCAAAATCACGATTAGGAGGACAAAAACTCAAATCTATTGCCCCAAATTCAATATTGGTGCCGTGATAAATTTTCATATTACAAATTTCCTCCTTCTCTGCCACAAATTCTTTGAAGTGTATCTAAGGTTATCAATGGATTCTCGCAATGTTCTACGTCATAAAATTCGTCAAGAAACTCAATACCGCCATAACAATTCAAATAATCAAACGATTGTGTCATCGAAAGTTGGTGTTGTGCTGCAAATTCATTAATCATGAAAGCGATATAATCAACCACATCTTTCGCTTCATTTAGAGTTTTTTTATCCATACCTTATCTGAACTATATTATTTTCGGTATTACGCCTTTCCTGCGCTGCCCAGCACATTTTCTACCTTGTGCATGTAAAGCTGTTTCAGGTTGTCGCGTGCGGGTCCTAAATATTTTCGCGGGTCAAACTCTGCCGGTTTCAACGCCATTATTTCGCGAATGGTAGCGGTCATGGCAATTCTTCCATCGGAATCAATGTTGATTTTACAGACGGAAGAGGCGGCGGCTTTACGAAGTTGTTCTTCGGGGATGCCGATGGCATCTTTCAAAGCGCCTCCGTATTTGTTGACAACGGCAACCAGCTCCTGAGGAACGGAAGACGAGCCATGCAATACAATCGGGAAGCCGGGAATTCTTTTTTCTATCTCTTCGAGAATGTCGAAACGTAACGGCGGCGGAACTAAAATGCCTTCGGCGTTGCGGGTACATTGTTCGGGTTTGAATTTGTTGGCACCGTGGGAAGTTCCGATAGAGATAGCAAGAGAATCAACGCCCGTTTTGCGGACAAAGTCCTGTACCTCTTCCGGTTGCGTGTAGGTATGATGTTCTGCTGCCACATCGTCTTCGATGCCTGCCAAAACACCCAATTCGCCTTCTACCGTTACATCGTATTGGTGCGCATATTCCACTACCGCTTTGGTTAATACGATATTTTCTTCGTAAGAAAGATGCGAGCCGTCAATCATAACCGACGAAAATCCCATGTCAATACAACTTTTGCACAGTTCGAAGGTGTCGCCATGATC
>JAITUN010000123.1 GCA_031286285.1 Bacteroidales bacterium
GTGAACGACAAATGGTTTGCCGACACGCTCTACTGCGAAATTAAAGACGGATTTATTAAAGATATTGAGACCTATCAGGGCGAACTCTATGTGGTGGCAGAAACCACAAGCGCCGAAGGAGAATATGGATATGTAAAAAGATACATTGCCAAAAATGCAGATGAGATTTTAGTAAAAACAGGCGACAAAATTGTGGAAGGAACTCCCATTTTTAAAGGAAAATTCATCAACGACTCATTCTACGTTGCCCTTGCAAGAATGTTCTTAGTGATCATCTTCTTATCAGGATGCTTTATGGTAATGCTTGCCGTAAGAAAACGAAAAAAAATAAAAACATCAGTTAAACCAAAAACCAATTAAATATGACCACATCAGCTCTTATACTTATGGCTCTTGCAGTAACCACCGTAACAGCATTAACAGTTTATTTTTTTGTGAAGTTGATGAAAGAATAGAGCACAAAAAACCATAGTAAGGCCTATCTCTAATTTTGAAAATGAAAAAAGTTTTAAATTGAATTTGTTGTCTATGGTTCCTTTTATAAATATATTATCATTAATTAACCCCAAATACCTTATGAAAAAATTAACCCTCTTCTTCGTTTTTGCCTTTTTGGCTATCTTTTCGTCGCTCTTTGCGCAAAAAAATTACCCGTATGAAACCGCTCCCAACGATCCGCTGAATGCACGGATCTATAAGTTAGAGAACGGATTAACCGTTTATTTAACGCAGTATCAGGAAGCGCCACGTATCCAAACTTATATAGCCGTGAAAGTGGGTAGCAAAAACGACCCCGCCGAAACTACAGGGTTAGCGCACTACTTCGAACACATGATGTTCAAAGGTACCCCCGACTTTGGCACTACTGATTGGGCGAAAGAGGAGATCTATATCGATATGATTGAGACCCTCTTTGAACAATATCGAATGATGACCGATGAAAAAGATCGGGCTTCATTGTATAAAATTATTGACAGTATCTCCTATCAAGCCAGTAAACTGGCTATCCCAAACGAGTACGACAAAGCGATGAAGTTTATCGGCTCGCAAGGCACAAATGCAGGTACTGCAAACGATTACACCGTTTATATTGAAAATATCCCGTCAAATCAATTGGAAAACTGGGCGATTATTCAGGCAAACCGTTTCGACCATCCGGTGTTGCGCCTCTTTCATACTGAATTGGAAACAGTGTATGAAGAGAAAAATATGTCACTGACCAACGACAACCGTAAAGCCGGTGAAGCGCTTTTGGCAGGACTATTTCCCAACCATCCTTACGGACAACAAACTACGCTGGGAGAAGCCGAGCATTTGAAAAATCCATCCATGAAAAATATCCGCGAATTTTACGAAAAATATTATGTAGCGAACAATATGGCAGTCGCTATGTCGGGTGATTTTGAGTTTGATGACGCTATTGCCATTATTGATAAATATTTCAGCAAATTAAGAAGTGGAAAAGTCCCGGAATTGAACTACAATGGCGAAAAACCAATTACTCAACCGGTTGTAAAAGAGGTAATCGGTTTGGAAGCCGAGTTTCTGAATATGGCATTTCGGGTGGATTTGCCCGCAAACGATCTAAATATTTATGTTTTAAATATGTTAACCCGCATCTTATCTAACGGAAAAGCCGGTTTGATTGACCTGAATCTGAATCAAAAACAAGCTGTTATGGGCGCAGGCGCCGGTGCATACGTGCTTTGCGATAACTCCGCCCTTTTCTTAACCGGAAAACCGAAAGAGGGACAAACTTTAGAAGAGGTTCGCGATCTACTTTTAGAACAGATCGACCTATTGAAAAAAGGAAAATTCAGCGACGATCTGTTAACTTCAGCAGTGAACAACATGCGCCTTTCCGAAATGCGCCAGTTGGAAAGCAATTCCTCGCGCGCTAGAATGATGTACAACGCATTTCTGAACAATATCTCATGGACGGTTGCCTCGCAATCTATCGCCAACTATTCTAAAGTTACTAAAAAAGAGATTGTTGATTTTGCCAATCAATATTTTAATGATAATTATGTGATTGTGTATAAACGACAAGGAACTCCTGAAGAGGTAGCCAAAGTGAACAAACCGCCCATTACACCCATTCATATTAATCGTGATGATGAATCAGATTTTTTGAAGAAAATTAAAGAGAACAAAGTAGAACCGCTTCAACCTGTTTTTATTGATTTTAATAAAGATATGACGATTATCCCCAATAACGAATGTGAAATTTATTATATTAAGAATGTAGAAAATGAGACTTTTAATTTACAGTTTAGATATAAGATCGGCGAATTGAACGATTTGCGTTTAACTTTTGCCACTGAATATATTGATTATCTCGGCACATCAAAAATGAGTGCAGAAGAGGTGCAGGAAATGTTCTACAAATTGGCATGTACTATGAATTTGTCTTGTGGAGACGAATATACCACATTAACTATTAGTGGGTTGAGTGATAATTTTGAGAAAGCTTTACAACTTACTTTATCCGTAATGAAAGATGCACAACCCAATGCCGAAGCATTGAAAAACTTGATTTCCGATGACCTAAAAGCAAGAAACGACGCAAAAAGTAATCAAAATGCAGTTCAAACCGCACTTCTCAGTTATGGAGAATTTGGACCTGCTTTGGCAAAACATATTCTGTCTGAAGAACAACTGCATAAACTTACTCCGGAAGAATTGATTGGATTAGTAAAAGAATTATTGAATGAAAAGCCTGAAATTTACTATTATGGAAATCTATCTGCAGAGGCTTTTGCTCAATTTTTACTGAAAGAGTATAAGTTGCCCCAGAAATTCCATGAACCTACTGATCCTTGCGTTTTTGAGCGCATCCCTGTAAAAGAGAATCAAGTCTTTTTTATTCATTACGATGCCAAACAAGCCCGATTATTCACCTATTCTGATGGTACCTCTTTTGATGTGAAAGAGTTGCCGAAACTGAATATGTATAACCAATATTTTGGCGGAAGTATGAATGCCATTGTATTTCAGGAGATGCGCGAAAAACGCTCGTTGGCTTATACAGCGCAATCACGCTATATATCAGCGAATGAATTAGATAAAAACAATTACAACTTCTCTTTTATTGCTACTCAAAACGATAAAGTAGCAGATGCTTTTGATGCTTTTAACGAACTGTTTAACGATATGCCCCAATCGGAAGCTGCCTTCAATTTGGCAAAAGAGGGGGCTATGCAAGCCATTGAGACGAACAGAATTCAGAAAACAGCAATCTTTAATGCGTGGCGCACCGCTCAAAAAATGGGAATTGACTACGATATCAATAAAGTGTTATACGATGAGTACAAAAACTTTACTTTAGATGATGTGGTAAAATTTAACCATCAATTTATTAAAGATAAAAAGAAAATCTACATGATTTCCGCCAAAGAGAGCGATATGAATTTTGAAGAGATTGAAACAAAATTTGGACCTGTAAAAAAGCTAACTTTAGAAGATATTTTTGGGTATTGATGAGTTATCTCTTCAATTGTTGTAAGTATTAAAAATATCATTAACCACAAAGGCACGCAAAGGATTTCACGAAGGCACACTAAAGATTAGAAAACAATTCTTTTGATGCCGTCTTTTAAATGTCTTACATTAAAGTTTACAAGAAGTCCGAGTTTACATTTTGAAAGTTTCAAATATGTGAGAATTTGAGCAAAATGTACATCGTTTAGTGATTCTACTGCTTTCAATTCAATTACAACACAATTCTCAACAAGTAAATCTATTCGATAACCGGCATCTAATTTCACTTCCTTATACATTACAGGTAATGCTTTTTGCCTATCCACATGCAAACCCAATAATTTTAACTCATAATATAAACATTCTTCATAAGCGCTTTCCAAAAGTCCTGCCCCTAACTCCGTATGTACGCGAAATGCAGCATCTAATATTCTCTTAAAAACTTCTTCTCTATTCATAACATTGTGTCCCTTTGTGATATCCTTTGTGTTCCTTTGTGGTTTAATGACTTTTTTACAAGTCCGCGAATATACACTTTGAAGAGACGTTTGTCAAGGGGGTAGAAGTATTTATTTAAAGGATAGTTAAAAAAATAATCACTCTACAATCTGTTAATCATTTTTTTTTGCGCCCCAATAGTCAAATTTTTAAAAGATGTCTTAATTATTTTTCGAATATTGAAACACATTGTAATTGTCAAATAATCTAATGAACCGAATCTATTCTGAGACACAACGCACTAAGAAGCCGTCTCTGCGGCTGAGGTAGCCGTCCGTGTAGGCATTGCCACTGTAGAAGCCCAAGTAGTACGCGAACATGCTATAGTCCGGATTCGGCGTACCACTCCAATAGATGCCGTTGTCGCCCCCGAGGACGAGCATACCGTCGCCGACTCGGTAGCCCGCAGCAGGAAAAAACACTGTATTGTCGCCACTACCGAAAATTATACCGGGAACCCCAGTGGATTTCCATACACTACCGGCGCTTACCAATTTATCCAATTCTGCTCTTGTAGGCACACGCCAACCTGTGGGGCAAGGGTCATTCGCTGTTATCCAACTGTCGCCACTGGGTGTTGTGGTAGGCAAGGTAGCGCTTCCACTACTGGGAGTCAGAGGATCGGTAGTGCTCCAGCCTATATTTCGGTTCCATTGGTAAAACATTCCTGCATCTTCCGGTTTTGCAGCAAAAGTTCCGGGTTTATCCACATTGCGGGTTGACCATGTTACGCCGTTTATCATTACGCCTTTCTCTTCCGGTTCTGCAGGGGTTACGCCGGTAACGGGTATATCTTTTTTACAGCCGGCAGTTACGATAAGCAACAAAATCGCAACTGAAATGATTTTGAATAAGTTTTTTTTCATTTTGTTTGGGTTAATTGGATTTTTAAAGCACGCAGATGACGCGGATTTTACAGATTTAACTATACACTATTTATGACATAATTCTAAATTCGGGGACAAAAATATTCCTTTTTTGAAACGATAAAAAATTTTGACTAAATTGGGCTAATTCTATTTTTTTAGTGCTGAGAAAAATTGAACAGTACGGATGAGAAAGAAATGTATAGATAAATCTTTTTTAGAAATATTAAGAATATAATTTGCTTTTTGCTCTATAAAAACCTCATTTTCACCTAATTTCGTAAACAAAACAACCTCAGTAGAAAATGATTGCCCGCACACAACTCTAAACCTCATTAACCTCATTTTCAGCCTATTATTTAAAAAAACACTATACCCATTGACAAACGCCTCTTCAAAGTGTATATTCGCGGACTTGTAAAAAAGTCATTAAACCACAAAGGAACACAAAGGATATCACAAAGGGACACAAAGTTATGA
>JAITUN010000231.1 GCA_031286285.1 Bacteroidales bacterium
TGAATATCCATCACTTTTTCGGGACTGAAAAGATGTTTAGAGCCATCAATATGCGACTGAAACCACACTCCCTCCTCCGGTTTTATTTTGCGTTTATGGCTTAAAGAAAACACTTGATAGCCGCCGCTATCGGTTAAAATGGGTTTATCCCATCCGTTAAACTTGTGAAGTCCGCCCGCTTCTTGCAACACCTCCAAGCCGGGGCGCAAATAGAGATGGTATGTATTTCCCAGAATAATTTGGGCTTTCACATCTTCTCTTACATTTTTGATATGCAGCGCTTTTACGGCGCCTGCAGTACCCACCGGCATAAAAATGGGAGTTTCAATGGCGCCATGCGCAGTTTCAATAATGCCGGCACGGGCATTGGAGCTGGGGTCGAGATGAGTTAAAGTTAATTTAGAATTCACAATGATTTAACTTATAATTTTTGGCAAAAATATATAAAATATTTTTTTTTAAAAAAGTGTTAACCTTCTTGACAAACGGCTTTTCAAAATATATCTTTGCATGCCGCAAAGAAATCAAATATCGATTCATAATAATCTAATAATCAAACTAAAACAAAAACGATGACAAAAGAAACAAGCATCATACTCTTTGAAGAGAAAAAAGTCCGCACCATTTGGGACGAAGAAACTGAAAAATGGTGGTTTTCTGTGGTGGATGTTGTGAGCATTTTAACAGAAAGCGAAAACCCTCGCCGCTATTGGAGTGATTTGAAAATCAAGCTGGAAAAAGAAGGTAGTCAACTGTACGAAAATATCGTACAGTTGAAATTGTTAGCATCAGACGGCAAAATGCGAATGACGGATGTAGCAAATGAAGAACAACTTTTTCGTATTATTCAGTCCATTCCATCACCGAAAGCAGAACCTTTTAAATTATGGATGGCTCAAATTGCCAAAAAACGTTTAGACCAACTGCAAGATCCTGAACTATCCATTGAACAGGCAATGTTGGATTACAAACGACTTGGCTATTCTGATAATTGGATAAATCAACGTTTGAAAAGTATAGAGATACGCAAAGAATTAACTGACGAGTGGAAATCAAAAGGTGTAAAAAATTTCTGAAGTTTCTAATCCGGAAACTTTCGGCGAACACGCGCAGGTTGCTGTACAGGGTGGTGAGATTGCCCGCAATGCCCGTCAAGAATTAGAACTGAAAACAGGAGAATCGGCAGTCTCATCACTTAATGCAAAATCAGAAATTCAGTCTACATTTCCCAAACCGCGCCCTCTTTAGTATCCTTAATCGTAATTCCCAGCGCTGTCAAATGGTTGCGGATAGCGTCGGCAACCGCCCAATTCTTATTGAGTTTGGCATCTTGTCGCATCTCTATAATCAAATTCATCAAACCTTCGGTAATCTCATTGTTACCTGCGCTACTATCTTCGTGAACCAATCCTAAAATATCGAAAAAGAAAACTCTGAAATTGGTTTTCAGCAGTTCAATATCCTCTTGGGTTAATGAGAGGAGATTCTCTTTTATGCTGTTAACAATGCGGGTAGCATCAAAAAGTTCGGCAATCAGTTTAGGGGTGTTCATATCGTCGTTCATTGCGTCGTAGCAACGTTGCACCCAAGCGGTTATGTTTTCGTCCGACTTTTCCTTAGCTGTCAGTTTATCTAACAGTTTTTCAGCGGCGCACAGTTTTTGCATCCCTTTTTCGGCGGCAATCAGCGCTTCGTTCGAGAAATCTACTGTACCGCGATAGTGCGCTTGTAAAATAAAAAAACGAATAGTCATGGGCGAGTATGCGCGTTCCAAAAACGAATGGTTACCGGTAAAGAACTCATTGAGCGTAATAAAATTTTTCAACGATTTGCCCATCTTTTGCCCGTTGATAGTGATCATATTGTTATGCATCCAGTACTTCACCGATTCTTTTCCGTTTACCACGGTTGCCTGGCACACTTCCGATTCATGGTGCGGAAACAACAGATCCATACCACCGCCATGGATATCGAATCGCTCTCCCAAATATTTGGTACTCATTGCCGTACATTCGATGTGCCAGCCGGGGAAGCCGTCGCTCCAAGGGGAACGCCAGCGCATAATGTGTTCCGGTGCGGCTTTCTTCCAAAGGGCGAAATCGGCAGGATTTCGTTTTTCATCTTGTCCATCTAAAGCGCGTGTGTTAGAGAGCAGTTCTTCTAACACTCTACCGGAAAGTTTGCCGTAACCAAAATCAGCATTATATTTTGGAACATCAAAATAGACAGAACCGTTTGAGATATAGGCGTATCCTTTTTCAATAATCTTCTCAATCATCTCAATTTGCTCCATAATATGTCCTGATGCACGCGGCTCAATAGAGGGGCGCAGCACATTCAGTTTATCCATCGCACGATGGTAACTGTCGATATAAAATTGTGCTACTTCCATAGGTTCGAGTTGATCTATCCGTGCTTTTTTTTCTATTTTGTCCTCTCCTTCGTCGGCATCATTTTCCAAGTGCCCCACGTCGGTAATATTGCGTACATATCGAACTTTATAACCTATATGCGTAAAATAACGAAACAAAATATCGAAAGTAATGGCAGGACGTGC
>JAITUN010000247.1 GCA_031286285.1 Bacteroidales bacterium
TTAGGCGTAGCGTCCACGCTACGTCTCGATATTTCCCATTTGCCCGCCGGCATCTACTTCCTGAAAATTGAAACCGAAAAAGGTCCCGTAACGAAGAAAGTGGTGAAACAGTAAGAAGTTAGAAGTAAGAAGTAAGAAGTAAGAAGTTAGAAGTTAGAAGTTAGAAGTAACTTGTAACTCGTAACTTGTAACTCGTAACTAAAATTAAACCCATTAACCATTAATCATTAACCATTAATCATTAACCATTAATCATTAACCATTAATCATTATGAAAAAAATCTTCAAATTCAGTATTTTAGCGGCAATTTTTGCCATTGCCTTTTTAGGCTGTAAAAAAGAGGACTCCAGCCATGACATGCCCACGGGCAACATGCAAGCCATCACATTAAAAGGCGTTGTAAATGACGCCAATGGTAACCCGTTAAGCGGAGTAACCGTAATCACCGGAAACCAAAGCGCTACTACCGGCGGCGATGGCGCTTTTAGCTTTAAACAAGCGGAGGTAATTGATAAACGTGCGATAATCAGATTGGAAAAAAGCGGATATTTTTCCGTTACGCGCTCCTACTACAAACAGGATGAAATGTATTTTCAAGTGTTTTTGATGCCCAAAGGCAATGTTGCCGGCGTTAGCCTGCAAACCACTTTTAACGCATCGGAAGGAGCTACTTTAGCCGTTGGCGGTATGAAAGCAGTGTTGCCGCCTTCCGCTTTAAAAACAGCCGATGGCAGCGATTACACCGGTGTCGTTACCGCCAATATGCTTTATCTTGACCCAACCAAAGAGAAGTTCTCTTTTATGATGCCGGGCGGCGACAACATGGGAAAAAACAAAAACGGCGGCGATGTGTTTCTCCTTTCCTGCGGAATATGCAAATTAGAACTTACTGACAATGCCGGTAACCTCTTACAAATTAAAGGAGGAACGGCAACAACCATTACCTATCCCATTCCCGAAGGTGCTACCGGAAACAGACCCGCCACGATCCCCATTTCGTCG
The DNA here is from genome assembly GCA_031286285.1 of Bacteroidales bacterium. Classification (GTDB taxonomy): domain Bacteria; phylum Bacteroidota; class Bacteroidia; order Bacteroidales; family WCHB1-69; genus WRNX01. The sequence continues at coordinate 1,004 of JAITUN010000247.1, forward strand.
TTCGACAAACAAAAAGGTGTTTGGGTAGAAACAAGAGTAGCTACGCTTAAAGGAGATGTGTATGTAGACGATTTGTCAACTATTACCAAAAATGCAAAAGAAGACCTGGCGCCCTTAGTTGGAGTTGAGGATTTAGCTCCGCTTGTACCACAGCCCGACCCGCCTGTAATTGTTGTAGGAGGAGTGTGGGATTGCAATAATAAGTTAGTGCCGCATGCAGAAATGGAATATACTTATTGGGATGATTCTTCTACAGATCTTGCTCCAATGATACCCAAAACACAAATTGCAACCAGGGTAGGTGAATCGGGTGTAAGTAAGGCAACAATACCAAAAGGCATGAATGTTAAAGTGTCCACTAATACAAATGGCGGCTACGATGAAAAAATACTTATTGCAGAAGGGGACGGTGATAATATGCAAAGAGTGTCTCTTGATGTGCCTTGCGACAACGGAGTTGGACGTGCAAAAGAAGGGGCAATAAAAATAAAACAGTTAAAGGGAGGTAATACGAGTATGCTGCAAGAATTTCACACATGGAGTAACTCTGGTATGTTGATTCGTTCTGACGAAATATGGGTTGATGAATCTGCGCCTGACAAGCATAAATATGAAGTAAGAATGTATGATCATAACATTGAAAAATATAGTGAAGGGAAAAAAAATTGGTATACGAATGTCTCTGAACCCGAACAACCTTATTGGGATATAAAATGGGATGAAAAATTTTTTGCTTGCCCAACAGATCATTCCCCTTTGCAACTAATAGGTGGTTGGACTTGGGATGAACAATATTGGGAAAAATATAGGCAAGATTATACTATGACAATAGCAGGCAAAATATGCAAAGTTTACGAATTACGGAGCTATTGGAAAGCTGCAAGTTGGGAAGGAATATTGATGTATCTTGAGGATCAAGGAGAAGTAACGCATGAGGTATTAGAGGCTACAACAAACGTTCCATCCAGCGCCTTTGGACAACACTTTAACATAACTTGGCTTAGAGTTGATTGATTAGAAATTAAGGGTCAAAAGTTTGGAAAAATTGAAGGTTTTAAGAATTACAAGAAAAATAATATTAAATAATTTAAAACGATGAAAAAATTAAGTATCTTTCTATCGGCTTTATGCCTTTGTGCCTTTACCTACAAAGCAACCGCCCAATTCAGCGGCGGAAACGGAAGTGAAAACAACCCATACATTATCACCACTGCGGAAGAGTTTGTCTTACTGGGAACATTGGTTGAATCAGACAACGATAACTTTAACGACAAATGTTATAAGCTCGGCAACGACATTAGCCTCTCGGCATATCAGAGCGGCGCCGGATGGAAACCCATAGGCTATGTAGGCTGGTTTATTGACCATGCATTCCATGGTGTTTTAGATGGAGATAACAAAAAAATTACCGGATTAGTTATCAATAATACCAGCCTCATGTACGCGGGATTGTTTGGTGCGGTTACCAACGGAACTGTAAAAAATATAACGATTGAAAACGTAAATATCAAAGCAGATTCTGATATTGGTGGAGTATCCGGCTATATTAAAAACACTACGATTACAAACTGCTATACATCAGGCAAAATAAACGGAGTGGGCGCATGGGGCTGTGGAGGCATTGTGGGTTGTGCTTATGGTTGTTTCATGTCAGACTGCAATTCTACTTGCGAAGTGAGTGGTGGTATGTGGGTTGGTGGTGTTGCAGGTAATTTTTCTGACTTCGGCACTATGAAAAACTGTTATTCTACAGGGGATATTACCGGAAACAGCGGAAGTGTTGGTGGATTGGTTGGTGACATTGAAGGAACTGTTTCATACTGCTATTCCACAGGTAAAGTTACCAGCGGAGGAGATCAAGTAGGCGGAGTAACAGGATATTTAGGCGGTAGTTTGTCAAACTGCTATTCCACAAGCGATGTTATCGGATATAACACAGTTGGAGGAATAGCGGGTTATGTTCGATATGGCGCAAGCGTATCAAATTGCTATTCTACAGGCAAAATCATTGGAAATACCAACCAGGTAGGCGGCATTGCGGGTTATGTTGACTGGGAATATATTAGTGGCACCGTTTCCAATTGTGTAGCCCTAAATCCGAGTGTTAATGCTACCGGTAATTATGTGGGTCGCGTTGTAGGACTTAATGATCTGGGAGAATTAACCAACAATGCTGCCTGGGATGGTATGGAAACCATCTACGGCAATAAAGTTTGGTTCAACATTGGTGCAAACAAAGAAGATGGTGTTAATATGAGTAACCAAACCATCCAAACTGATGGTACGCTTGGCTATCGTTTTATGAACGCTTACGGCTGGACCACCCAAAACGGCAAACTGCCCGGCTTGTTCGGAAAACCGGTGGAGATGCCCGCACACCTCGGCGGAGTGGGAATTGACGAACAGTTACAAGTTACGAGTTACGAGTTACAAGTGTATCCGAATCCAACGAACGGGGAGTTACGAGTGACGAGTGACGAGTTACAAGTGACGAGTATTGAGGTGTTTGATGTTTATGGCAGGAAGTACGAGATTCCTCGCTTCGCTCGGAATGACGCAGGAAATTCCACGTTAGGCGTAGCGTCCACGCTACGTCTCGATATTTCCCATTTGCCCGCCGGCATCTATTTTTTGAAATTTGAAACCGAAAAGGGACCGGTGATGAAAAAAGTGGTGAAACAGTAAGAAGTAAGAAGTTAGAAGTTAGAAGTTAGAAGTTAGAAGTTAGAAGTTAGAAGTAACTCGTAACTAAAATTAAACCCATTAACCATTAACCCATATCCGCACAAATAAATCAAAAATGGAACTCACCGAAGAAAAACTGAAAGATCTGCTTTATCAAGCGTACCGATGTATGCTTTATGATGAAATGATTATTGAGCAAAGCAACACTTGGCTTTCTGCGGAAGAGGGAAACGAAAATTTGAAAAAGAAGATAAGAGAAAAAACAAATGCTCCTTCAAAAAAAACGTAACCCAAAATTAACCACTAACCATATTACTTTCTACTCAAATTGAATTTCCACATTATTTCCCACTTTTATGTCTGCTAAAGCAGCGATATTTCCATCATACAAAGTAACTTCAAGAAAACCCAAGCGATTATAAACCAAGAAAACTTCTGATTCACGAGAATTGTAAAAGGGGTGACAACGGGTTATCTTTAGTGGTCGGGCATCATTAGAAATAAGGGCAGTAAACGGTTTTTCTCCTGCCGCTTCAAACATCGAAATAGGGATATTGGTTACAGCATTGCAGCATGAATCAATGTAAGCAATCTTTCCGGTAATGAGTTTACGTTCTGTATTATACTCAGGAGCAGATAAGTTATTGAGTTGGAATTTTAAAGTCATGTATGGAGTTGTATCTTCAACATAGTTACCTTTTATAACCCACGAAGCCATTAGCGCCAATTTTTCCATGACATTTATTTCGATATTACTGTTATATTGGTATGCTTCAAAATTTTCTGTACCAAACATTATAGAGAAAACGCCGGTATCTTCTCCCAAAAAGAGGTGTTCATCGTGAACAATTAATATTGGTTTTGTATTCGATGAAAAAGACAACCCCGAAAGGATAATATGTAAGGTTTTTTTTGGAAAAAACGGATAGCTGTTCTTGGCAATAAAAGCAACTTGAGATAAATTACCCAATTCTAAAGAATGTGTAATATCAACAATTTTGATATTTGGCAATAGATTCAACAATTGTCCTTTAAAAATACCTACATAAGGGTCTCTCAGTTTCCAGTCACTCAATAAAGTAATCATATTATTAATTCTTTTTAATTTAAAGTTGATAAATCTATTTTTGACAAGTTCGAATCATAAAAAAGCAGATAAAAACATAAATAATATTGGGCATCCATGTTCCTAAAGCGGGAGAAAAACCGCCATAGATTGAAAAAACGGTAGAGACCTGTTGAAGAAAGATAAAAGTAAATCCCAAAGCAATACCTATAAAAAGATGTACCCCCACACCACGTCTTGTTTTTCGAGTAGCTACACTGAGCCCAAGTAATGTCATAATAATAGTACCCAGCGAGTTTGCAATTCTTTTATGCGCTTCAATGATATAATATTTTGCCATTCCACCTCCCTTTTCTTTATCTTCACGAATATATTTCAAAATTGCTCCAAAAGTCATCTCCTGACATGCTTTTTCATCTTGGGATAAATCTAACAGAGAAATATTAAAAACGGTGTCCATTACATCTCCGCTGTACAATTTTTCTCCGGTTTGAGAAGTTATCCGTTTCGAATAATTATATAATCGCCAAACTTTTAAGCTATCATCGTAAGTAAATTCTCTTGCTGTTAGTCTAAAATTCACAAAAAATTCTCCTAACTCATCATAACAAAATCGATACCCTCTCTTTTCTTTAATATTCCAATGGTCAATGTAAATATAACTATTTAAAGAATTTCTAACATGAAAATTAGAAGTTGTTTTCGCCCATCTTGTCATACTTTGGTTTTGAAAAGTTTGAAAATTATATTGCGTTCTTGGAACAACTACATTTGACATAAAAATTGCAATAGAAGCAATACAAACAGAACCTACAATATAGGGTACAAGCATTCTGTAAAAATTCATTCCACCACTTAAAATGGCTACGATTTCATTATTTGAAGATAGTTTAGAGGTAAACCATATCGTACTCATGAAAGCAAAGAGTGGAATAAAGAGGTTGAAAAAATAAGGAATAAAATTGATATAGTATTTCACAATAACATCTGTCCAGGAAATCTTATAATCAATAAATCGGGATACATTTTCTGAAAAATCGAAAACAACAATAATAGCCATTAAGAGAGTAATGGCATAAAAAAACGAACTGATAAATTTTACAAAAATGTAACGGTCAATAATTTGCATAAAAATGAGCAAAAACGATTGCAAAAATAGGATTTTCTATTATCTTTGCACACTTATTTTAATATTATGGAAGAAAAAAATAAACAATCGTTGCGTTTAGCACGCAATTCAAAATCAATAAAAGTGGCTATTTTTTGCGTTTTTGCAATTGCTATTTTTTACTTTGGTACAAATTTTTTAAAAGGATTTGATGCATTTAGTAAAAAAAACTATTACTATTCAGTATATGATAATAGTGGTGGCGTTTATACAGGAGCTGTTGTTTATCTGCAAGGCTATCCTATCGGAAAAGTAACTAAAGTGAAACTTATTAATAGTAGTCCTGTGCAAATTTTAGCAGAATATGTAATAAATGAGGAAATTAAGATTCCAAAAGATTCGCGCTTTGAGGTTATGTCAAAAGATATGTTAGGAGGAATTATTGTACGATTGACACTTGGCTCAGATTCTTTGTTCGCCAATCGCTCAGATACGCTTGCTTGTGGTATTGTTCCACAGCTTACAGATGGATTAGAATCTATGAAAGGACAAATTAGTAATATTTTAGCATCTGTTGACACTATTGCCGTTTCTCTGAAAGATGTACTGACACATCAAAACGGCGCTCTAAAACTTGCTCAAACTTTAAGTAATATTGAATCTATGACCGCTTCATTAGATCAAATAATTACAAATAATAAAGCGAATTTGGGAAAGATTGTTACCGAATTTTCAAAATTCTCGGAAACACTTACCGAAATCTCGCCCGATTTAAAACAAGTCATTAGCAATTTTGAACAGATTTCAGATACCATTGCTAAAGCCAACTTAGCAGCAGTAATAGTGAATACAAATAATACAATTCTCCAATTGGAAGAAGTGGTGAAAAAAGTAAATACTGGAGACGGAGATGTTGCTAAGTTGTTGAATAATGATGAACTATACACAAAAATTGGAAATACACTGCAAAGTTTAAATGAATTATTTGTTGATATTAAACAAAATCCTAAAAAGTATATTAATGTTACTATTTTTGGAAAAAAAGAAAAAAATAAATAAAATCTAATAGATATCGTTACTACAAAAATTATTTTAATATGGGAAGAGCATTTGAATTTAGAAAAGAACGCAAATTTAAACGTTGGGGTAATATGTCGAAAGTATTTACCCGGATTGGACGTGAAATCACTATGGCTGCAAAAACAGGAGGTCCTGACCCTAACTCGAACGCAAAACTAAGATTGTTGATCCACAATGCACGCTCCGAAAACATGCCTAAAGATAACGTAGAACGTGCCATAAAAAGAGCTTTCGAAAAAGATACTTCCGATTATAAAGAAGTAGTTTTTGAAGGTTACGCACCTCATGGAGTTGCCATTGTGATTGAAGCTGCTACTGACAACAACCAACGAACGGTGGCAAATATTAGAAGCTATTTTAATAAATACAACGGAACGCTCGGAACGCAAGGGATGCTCGATTTTATTTTCGAAAGAAAATGTAGATTTACTATCGCAAAAAAAGAAAGCGTTGATTTAGAAGAACTTGAATTTGAGCTTATTGATTATGATGCAGATGAAATTTTTGAAGAGGATGATACCGTGTTAATATATGCCGATTTTCAAAGCTTTGGACCACTGCAAAAATATTTGGAAGAAAATGGATTTGAAATCAAAGAATTTAAGTTTGAAAGAATTCCAAATGATATGAAACCCATTACTGAAGAACAAAAATTGGAAGTGGAAAAATTACTCGAAAGGATTGAAGACGACGACGATGTTACCAATGTTTACCATAATATGATATAATAGTTCAAAGTTTAAATCCTTAAATCTTTAACCCAAAAACATGATGTACTACTACAAATTTAAAGTATTATTCGACGAAGTGGAAGATTTTGAGCGCAATATTGAAATCCTGGCTACAGACAATTTTGAATCTTTTCATCAAGTTCTTTATGATTCAATTGGACTTAAGGGGCATGAATTGGCTTCATTTTCTATTTGCGATGCAAAATGGAATAAAAAACAAGAGATTACACTTATTGATATGCAGGATGACAGAGAGTCTGAAACTCCTGATTATGGAGATGAGGAAACGTTTTCAACCTCTTCAAATATCCCGAAATTTATAATGAAAAATTCTATCTTAAAAGATTTCATTACCGATCCTCATCAACTTATCATGTATGAATATGATTTTATTTCTCCAAAAATCTTTTATTTAGAATTACTTAAAATTGTAAATGCCAAAGAAGATGATATATTTCCGCGTTGTACTTTTTCAAAAGGAATACTGCCTGTACAAGACAAACAAATCTCCTCTTCAGAGCCTGAAAACGATTTTATGAGCGATTTTTTAGATGAAATTGACGAAGATGATTTAGAGAATGATTTTACTGAAGATCACATTTGGAATGATTCTCAATCGGAATTTGATTCATTTTAATTTCCAATAAGGTCTCTTGCATAATTTGAAAATAATCTTTTACCGTTACCGAGAATCTTCCCAATCGCGTGCAATACTTTAAAAATCAATTATTTTCCTATTTGAAATGGCCGCAACTTGCAAAAATATGAAATCTCAACAGAAACAATTACTATTATTATTTTTTTTCGTAGGATTGAGCAGCATACTTTTTGCTCAAAATAAACCCGATGATATTGTTGGGTATTATCTCAATGAAGACCCTTTTTCCGGCGCTATTTCACAAATATATATTTATAATGCAGGAAACGAAATTTATGAAGGAATTGTGATTTGGGTAAATGAAGAAAAACGAAAAATATATGAAGGCTTGGTGTTTTTAAAGGAAATGACATTTAATTCCAAAGAAAATGAATGGCAAAATGCAGCATTGATATATCCCGGGAAAAACGGAAAATTTAAAGCGTACATGCGCCTTGAAAAGGATGGGAGACTTCGCGTAAGAGGCTATTGGGGAGTATCTCTTTTTGGCAAAACTTTATACTGGCCTAAAGAACGTGAATCTAGAAATCCGAAAATTAAACATCCCTAAATTATTAATTTTCAAATTTAACAAAGCAAACATATACCTATAAACTTATACACCTATAAACCCATATACAAATAAATGAATCATTCAAAATTCAAAATTCTAAAATCAAAATTCCTTTTCGCCTTTCTTCTTTTCTCCTTTTTCCTCTGCTCCGCGCAATCTCCAAAATATATCTTCTATTTTATTGGCGACGGTTTCGGAATTGGCGCATTAACCTATTGCGAAAATGTAGCGAAAAAAAATGGAGAAACACTCTGTTTTTCTCAATTTCCAGTAACAGGGTTGATTACTACTCATTCTTCCAACAAATTGGTAACTTGCTCGTCTGCTGCAGTTACCGCTTTGGCAAGCGGAGAAAAGACCAATAACGGCATGTTGAATATATCACCAGATTCTAAGCAAGTATTTACACCGATTTCCTCAACATTTCATAAAAAGGGGTATAGGGTGGGAATAGCCACAACAGTAAGTATTGATCATGCCACACCCGCAGGCTTTTACGCACATTCAACAAGCCGAACAAGTTATTATGATATTGCCACACAGCTAGCTACTTCAGGTTTTGAGTTTTTTGCCGGAGCAGGCTTTTTAAAACCGACTGAAAAGAAAATGGGCTCTATTTTTACGTTGTTGCGAGATAGCAGTTATGTCGTTTCCACTTCTATTTTAAAATGTTCCGGCTCTACATCATTAAAAAATATTTTAATACAACCGGAGGGAAAAGATGTGAAACAATTACCCTATTCTATAAAAAAAGATAAAACCGATTTTACTTTGGCGCAGATTACACAATTGGGAATTGAAAAATTGACATTACAAAACGACCCTTTTTTCTTTATGATTGAAGGAGGTTTGATTGATTGGGCAAGCCATGACAATATGGCTAAAGAATTGTATGGCGAAGTGAAAGAGTTTTCAGAAGCTATTGAAGTAGCTCTGAAATTTTATGAACAGTATCCTAAAGAGACTTTGATTATTGTAACTGCTGATCACGAAACGGGCGGAACGCTGATTTATAATGATGGCATCCATTTTACAACGAAAAATCATACCGGAAACATTGTACCTATTTTTGCCATTGGTGTAGGCGCGGAAAAATTTTCAGGATTATATGAAAATACGGAAGTCATGAAGAAATTATTACAAGATTTTTTGCTTACAGAGTAGTTTTTGTTGCTTATTAAAATAAACATTCTTATAAATAGATATATAGATTATAAAAAAACTTTTTGAATTATTTAATTATTATTCTATTTTTGAGGCGATTTTTTAAAGAACTAAAAGGGATTCGGCTCTTTGAAAAATTAATTTTTTTTCTTGAAAAAACTGTAAATTTTAATATTTTCACCTTAAATCTATTAATTATGAAAAAAATCACAATTATTACTATTTTTTATATGATGCTTTGTACATCATATACACAAAAATTGAGCGTTCTTATTGATTATAAGTCATATTGTACTGCTGAAAATGAACCCTATTTGCAGATCTCTTCTTTTGTTAATGGGCAAACTGTTTCTTATCTGATTAATGAACAGGGAAAATTCCAAGCAGAAGTACGAATTACAGTACAGGCTTTTCAAAGAGATTCATTAATAAATAAATTGGATTACATTTTAGTAAGTGAAAACTTTGAAGATTCTATTGCTTCTTCAAAACCAAACTTTGGCGATATTCAAAACATGCAATTATTCAATGGAGAATATTTGCTTCAATTTTCTCTTCAAGACATAAATGCAGCAACCAAACCAGTGTATTATACTGATATTGTAGTAATTAATTACCCTGATGACAATGTGTCTATTTCTGATATATCGCTTTATAAAAATGCAAGCAAAGATCAAACCGGAGATATTTTCGACAAATATGGTTTTTCATTTGAGCCTCTGTTTTACTCATTTGTTCCGGAAACAATGTTCACCCTTCCTTTTTCTTGTGAAATCTATAATACTGATAAATTAGTAAAAGATGAAACTGTAATCATTAAAAGTTATATTACATGCTTTGAAAATAATTTAATGCCATTCCTTGAAGCACGTTACTCTTCACAAATAAAAGCAAAACCTGTTGTTGTTGCTGTTGGTGAGATTGGCATTTTTAAATTACCCTCCGGCAATTACAATCTAATTGTTGATGTTTTAAATAAAGATTCTGTATTACTAGCAACTAATTCTCATTTTTTTCAACGGAGTAACCCGAAAATCAAATTATCAATTGATGATATTAATACAGTAACTGTTAAAAATACTTTTGTAGATCAAATTACTGATACAACAAAACTTCTTGAATATGTGAGGTTTTTATATCCAATTTCTACTCCTGTAGAGAAAGATTTCTACACAGTTACAATGAAAAAAATTCCAACAGAAAGTCTGCAAAAATTCTTCTATTCGTTTTGGTTAAAAAGAGACCCTATATATCCTCAAAAAGCTTGGGAAACCTATTTGGAAAAAGTTAATTATGTGAATAAAACTTTTGGATGCAAGATAGTTCAAGGCTATAGAACAGATAGGGGAAGAGTATATTTGCAATATGGACCCCCTAACAGTATTTTTGAATCTCCTTACGATTCCCACTCTTACCCTTATGAAGTATGGCATTATTATTACTGTGTCGATCAGGCAAATGTGAAATTCATTTTTTATAACACCGATCTCGTTTCTAATGATTACCAACTGTTGCATTCTGATAAAAGAGGAGAAATACAAGACCCTTTTTGGAAATTAAAAGTAACATTTCGAGACAGAGTCCCATATTATAACATGGATGACCTCGAACCCGGCAACTATTTTGGTGGAAATCCAAAAGATGATTGGTTTATTCATAGATAAAAACAGATGAAAAAAAGAAACTTAATTACCACAGCGTTACCCTATGCTAACGGACCCATTCACATAGGACATTTAGCCGGTGTATATATTCCGGCCGATATATATTGCCGCTACTTGCGCGCTAAAGGAGAAGAGGTCCTGCTTATAGGCGGCTCCGATGAACACGGAGTTCCTATTACCATTAAAGCTCGAAAAGAAAATACTACCCCACAGGCAATTGTGGACAGATATCACGAAATTATTGAAAAATCGTTTGAAGAACTGGGTATTACTTTCGATATCTATTCCAGAACTTCTAAACCGATCCACCATGAAACGGCATCGGCGTTTTTTACTAAACTGTATGAAGAGGGAAAGTTAATCGAAAAAATCTCAGAACAATATTACGATGAGGAGGTTGGAGAGTTTTTAGCCGATCGATATATTACCGGTACCTGCCCTCATTGTGGCAACGAAGGTGCATACGGCGATCAGTGCGAAGCGTGTGGCTCTTCGCTTAATGCCACCGACCTGATTAGCCCCAAATCCTCATTAAGCGGAAACACGCCCGTTATGAAAGAGACACAACACTGGTATTTGCCGTTAGACCAATATGAAAACTGGCTGAAAGAGTGGATTTTGGATGGACACAAGGAGGATTGGAAAATCAATGTGTATGGGCAGTGTAAATCGTGGATTGAACAGGGATTGCAACCCCGTGCCGTTACCCGCGACCTGAATTGGGGCGTGAAAGTACCACTGAAAGAAGCAGAAGGAAAAGTACTCTACGTGTGGTTCGATGCTCCCATCGGTTACATCTCCGCTACGAAAGAATGGTGCGAACAAAACGGTCAAAACTATGAGAAATGGTGGAAAGATGAAGAGACTCTCCTGCTCCATTTTATTGGAAAAGACAACATTGTATTTCACTGCATCATCTTTCCGGTAATGCTGAAAGCGGAAGGATCTTTCATATTGCCTGAAAATGTTCCCGCAAACGAGTTCCTGAATTTGGAAAACAATAAAATCTCAACCTCTAAAAATTGGGCAGTGTGGCTGCACGAATATTTTGAAGCGTTTAAAAATAAACAGGATGTGTTGAGATACACCCTTACCACTATTGCGCCGGAAACCAAAGATGCCGATTTTACCTGGGCTGATTTTCAGGCAAAAAACAACAACGAACTGTTAGCAATTTTCGGCAATTTTGTGAACAGAACGGTAGTCTTAGTTCACAAATATTATGAAGGGATTGTTCCGGAAGCAGGAGAATATACCGCAGAGGAAAAAGAGATTATTGCCAAAATTGCAGAGTTCCCAAACACCATCGGAGAATCTATTGAGAAGTTCCGTTTTAGAGAAGCATTGGCTGAGTTTATGAATTTGGCGCGCTTGGGAAACAAATACTTAACCGACACCGAACCCTGGAAAGTGATTAAAACAGACCCCGAAAGAGTGAAAACCATTCTCCATCTTTCTATTCAATTTTGCGCCTGTTTATCAGTATTATGCAAACCTTTCCTTCCCTTTACATCCGAAAAACTCCAAAAAATACTGAATCTCAATATTGAAACTTGGAATTTGGGCGGTCGGATTGATTTATTGAAAGCCGGTGATAAAATCAACACCCCCGAATATCTTTTTGAGAAAATTGAGGATGAGGCGATTGAGGCGCAAGTGAGAAAATTAAAAGCGGAGTAACAAGGCATACCTTAAAAATGCGTAGAAAAATGTAACTTTCTCCGCATTTTTTGCGTAGAAAAATAAGAATATTCTCCGCAAAATTGTATTTTTGCCAAAATTTTTAGAGAGATGGAAAAGTACATTTATCAACGCGAAAATTGGACTGACTTTACTTGGGATGACAAAAAAATATCCGTTTTGTTGGCGCAAGTACGCAATTTGCAAGGACGACTTTTGGGTAAAATGACCTCATTAGGTTTTGGCTATCAAGACGAAGCAACTCTCGAAAACATCACACTTGATATTTTGAAATCGTCCGAAATTGAAGGCGAAAAACTTAACAAGCAGCAAGTTCGCTCCTCAATTGCGCGTCGTTTGGGAATTGAAGTTGCAGGACTTGTTAATTCTGCAAGAAATATTGACGGTATTGTTGAAATGATGCTTGATGCCACACAACGATACGAAAACCCTCTTACGGAAGAAAGAATGTTTGGTTGGCATAATGCACTTTTCCCAACAGGATATAGCAGTGGGTACAAAATTGATGTTGCCTGCTACCGGAAAGGCGAAATGCAAGTTGTTTCAGGCGCAATGGGAAAAGAAAAAATCCATTACGAAGCAGTAAAAACTGAAGATATTAAATCCGAAATGGACAAGTTTATAAAATGGATTAATTCTGAAAACAAAAAATTGGATAGCGTAATAAAAACTGCAATTGCCCATTTATGGTTTGTTACCATTCACCCGTTTGATGATGGAAATGGGCGTATTGCACGAACAATCAGTGATATGCTGCTTGCCCGCAGCGATGAAAGCAAACAGCGTTTTTACAGTATGTCGGCTCAAATTCTCAAAGAACGTAACAAGTATTACGATGCGCTTGAAGAAGTACAACACAGTTTAGACAGCGATATAACTATTTGGCTTGAATGGTTTTTGAATTGTTTAAAATCTTCTTTACTCGCTTCTGAAAGAATATTGCTAAGTGTGTTAAAAAAAGCAGATTTTTGGAACAGAAATATTAAGGTTATTTTTAATAACAGACAAATAAAAATGTTGAATAAATTGCTTGACGGTGACTTTCGAGGTAAATTACAATCTTCCAAATGGGCAAAATTCTGTAAGTGTTCCCAAGACACAGCAATTCGAGACATTAAAGATTTGATTGAAAAAGGAATTTTACAACAAGAACAATCGGGCGGGCGAAATACAAATTATGAATTGATACAAACACAATGAAAACAAATCCATTAATACAAATTGACCCCTGGCTGAAACCGTTCGGTTTCATTTTGAAACGACGCGCTGAAAAAGCAAAACTGCGCGAATTGGAGTTTACTGACGGAAAAAAAGCATTGAAAGAGTTGGCAAACAACTATCTGTACTACGGTCTCTTTAAAACAGATACCCATTGGATTTTTCGGGAGAAAGCGCCCAATGCCAAACAAATTTTTCTCATGGGCGATTTTTCTTATTGGAAACCGATGGAGCAATACGCACTACACCCCATCGGAAACGGCGATTGGGAGATTCAACTGCCACACTCCTTTTTACAACACGGCGCGTTGTACAAGTTGTGGATGGTGTGGAACAGCGGCGCGGACGAAAGGCTCCCCTCACACGTCCGCCGAGTGGTGCAGGATGAGGGTACAAAACTATTTTCCGCTCAGGTTTGGGAACCCGAAAAACAGTACGTTTGGAAAAATCCACAGCCCCAAAAACCAAAAAACCCGATTATTTACGAAGCGCATATTGGTATGTCGTCTCAAGAAGAAGAGATTAACACCTATTGGCGTTTTAAAGAATATGTATTGCCGCGCATTAAAAAATTAGGCTACAACACCATACAACTCATGGCGATTCAGGAACATCCCTATTACGGTTCTTTCGGCTATCAAGTGGCGAATTTTTACGCACCCTCTGCGCGCTTCGGAACCCCCGAAGAGTTGATGGAACTGATTGATGCCGCGCACGGGCTTGGAATCGCTGTGATTTTAGATGTGGTTCACTCTCACGCTGTTTCCAACGTGAAAGAGGGACTCAGTCTTTTTGACGGAAGTGACAGTCTCTACTTTCATTCCGGAAGCAAAGGATACCACCCCGTTTGGGATTCTCGGTGTTTTAACTATGGGAAAAATGATACGGTGCTGTTTCTGCTTTCCAACTTAAAATATTGGTTGGAACTCTTTAAGTTTGACGGTTTTCGCTTTGATGGCGTAACCAGTATGAGTTATTGGAATCATGGCATCGGCGTTGATTTTTTAGAATATAAGCAATATTTTGATACGAATGTTGATGAAGATGCTCTTGTGTATCTCACATTGGCAAACAAGTTGATTAAAGAGGTGAATGGTAATGCTTTTACTGTTGCGGAAGATGTAAGCGGAATGCCCGGCATGGCATTTCCTGTAGCAGATGGCGGTATGGGCTTCGATTTTAGAATGTCCATGGGAATCTCCGATTTTTGGTGCAAATTAATTAAAGAACGCCCTGATGAACAGTGGTCTCCTGGCGAAATCTTTTTTCGCTTGACCGACAAGCGTAAAGAGGAACAAACTATTAGTTATGCAGAAAGCCACGATCAGGCGATGGTGGGCGACAAAACCGTAATTTTTAGATTGATAGACAAAGAGATGTACACGGGAATGTCGGATTTATGTCAAAATTTGATGGTTGACAGAGGAATTGCTTTGCACAAACTCATTCGGTTGCTCACACTATCGCTTTCACAGGGAGGGTATCTCAACTTTATGGGGAACGAATTTGGGCACCCCGAATGGATTGATTTTCCCCGTGAAGGCAACAACTGGTCGCTGAAATATGCCCGCCGACAATGGAATTTAGTTGATGATGAGGAACTGAAATATAAATACTTGAATGCCTTTGACGTCGCTATGATTCAACTCGTTCAACAGTACAATATTTTGGATGCCCCGCCTCATGTTATTGTGCAAGACAATGAAACACAGGTTTTAGCCTACTTGCGAAACAATGCTGTGTTTGTTTATAATTTAAGCCCTACAAAATCTTACACTGATTATGAACTGTATGCGCCGGACGGCGAGTATAAAATTGTATTAAATAGCGATTCTAAAGAGTTTGGCGGCTTTGGAAATATTGATGAATCTTTTACATACAAAACATTCTTAACTAACGGAACGCCGCATTTGAGATTGTATTTACCGGCGAGGACGGGAGTAGTAATATTGCGTTGTATTTGAAGCATCATACTATAAAGACCATTAAAAAATTCTAAACATAAGATTAATATTATCGAGAATGCGAATTATTATTACAATAGAAGCAAAAATAATTCCAATAATTTTCATAGGAATTTTTTTTATGGCTAAAGCAGGCAGAATAAAGATTAAATTATTCACTATCCAAATTGAGCCTATAAAGTACCTCCAAGGGAATTCCCAATATTGAATAGGCCATACTTTATAAAAAACAGTTGTAACAACTGTGACGAAAAAAGTAATGAGAACATAGACTAACAATAATGTACTTGATACAAGATTTTCTGATTTTGCGTTCTGCTGCACAGAATCTAAACGGGCACCGCAACTGCTGCAAAACTGAGCACTCTCTTCATTTTGAGTTTGACATTTTTTACAATACATAATAATAATAAATTGTGATACGAAATTTTAACAAATATATTTGTTAACGAGACTATACCCAATATTATTGTAAGTACTTTCTTACTCATAAATATATATTCTTTACAAACAATCTGCTTTCTATTTTGTTTTCAATATTTTGCAACAATTTTTCCATCATTTGACAGTTGTGCAAAAAAAAATCTCTACCTTTGCCGCCAATTCTAAAAACGTTTTTATGAAAATCTTAAACGGAACAGCATTGGCGAAGAAAATAAAGTTGGTGTTAGCTATTGAAATAGAGTATTTAATGAAGAAACATGAGCGCGCCCCAAAACTTTGCATTATATTGGTTGGCGATGATCCTGTGAGTATTTCATACGTTCAAAACAAAAAAAAATCGTGTAACGAAATCGGTATTTTATGCGATTTAAGTATTCTCCCCTATTCAACCACTCAAGATGAGTTGCTTGCCCTGATAGAAACCCTTAACAACCATGTTGATGTAGATGGTATTTTAGTGCAATTGCCGTTACCTAAACATATTGACCAAACTGTTGTTTTACAAGCTATTGATTATAAAAAAGATGTAGATGGACTACACCCTATGAATGTTGGACTGCTGAATATTTCTCCTGACGCAATTATTCCCTGTACTCCAAAAGGAATTTTGTCGTTACTAAAAGCGGAAGATATCCCCATTACAGGTAAACATTGTGTAATCATCGGAAGAAGCAATTTAGTAGGAAAGCCCATGGCGCAGTTGATGTTACGTGAAAACGCTTCAGTTACTGTTTGTCATTCTAAAACAAAAGATTTAGCTTGTTTAACGCAGCAGGGAGAGATTTTGATTATTGCAATCGGACACCGCCAATTAGTAAATGCCGATATGTTGAAGGAGGGCGCAGTGGTTGTAGATGTGGGCATTAACAATGTGGATGGAAAGTTGGTTGGCGATATTTACAACAGTATTGATGTAACTAATATTGAGAAGAAAGCAGCCGCCATTACGCCGGTTCCGGGCGGGGTCGGTCCCATGACTATCGCCTCGCTGTTGGAAAATGTGGTGGAGGTTTATAAGAGGAGCGTGAGGAATGAGGAGTGAGAGATAAGGAAAAGAATTAATGGTTCAAAATAATGATTTTCTTTTGAAAAGATATTTTTTTTTAAGATTATCCGAAAAATATACTTTTGCAGTATCAAAAATTGTTAATAACTGATGCCCAAAGCGAAGCCATACAAACAGATAGAACTAGAGTCGCCAATCGTGGATGAAAGTCGCTCTCCTTACTGCTTTCGTACTTATGTAAGTTTGTTTAGTAGTGCGGGCATTGGTTGTTATGGTTTTAAAGAAGAAGGTTTCTATTGTATTGCGACTGTTGAGCTTTTGGAAAGACGGTTAAAAATTCAGGCTTACAACCAAAAGTGTATTTATAATAGCGGTTATATTAGCGGCGATTTGACTACAAAAGAGATAAAAGACAAAGTTTTTGCTGAATTAGACTTATGGAAAAAAGGTTATAATATAAAAGATTTAGATGTTTTGATTGCTACACCGCCTTGTCAAGGAATGTCGGTAGCCAACCATAAGAAAAAAGATGAATTAAAACGTAATTCTTTAGTTGTTGAATCTATTGAGCTGACAAAAAGAATTAGACCCAAATTCTTTATTTATGAAAATGTTAGGGCTTTTCTTTCTTCAATTTGCACCGATATAGACGGCAAAGATAAACCTATCAAACAAGCAATTGATAATAATTTATCAGGCGAGTATAACATTCATTTTCAAGTACTCAATTTTAAAGACTATGGCAATCCGTCAAGTAGAACAAGAACACTTGCAATTGGCGTACGCAAAGATTTGAAAGAAATAACGCCACTTGATTTATTTCCAAATCTACAACCGGAAAAGACTTTACGACAAATTATTGGACATTTACCCCCGCTCAACAAGATGGGCGAAATATCCAAAGAAGATATTTTTCACAATTTCCGAAATTATTCTCCACATATGGAAAGTTGGATTGCTGACATTAAAGAAGGGCAATCAGCATTTGATAACAAAGACATAACAAAAATTCCGCACAGTGTCAAAGACGGTATGGTTGTTTACAATGCCAAAAAAAATGGCGATAAATATACGCGACAATATTGGGACAAAGTTGCACCATGTATTCACACCCGCAATGACATTATGGCAAGTCAAAATACAGTTCATCCAACAGATAACCGCGTTTTTAGTATTCGGGAAGTAATGTTGATGATGTCAGTTCCTGATTTTTTTAAATGGTCTGACTTGTCATTTGAAAAACTTAATGCAATGACTTCAAAAGAAAAACAGGATTTTTTGAAAAAAGAGGAAATGAATATTCGCCAGAATTTGGGCGAGGCAGTACCAACGGTTATTTTCCGTCAAATTGCGCACAAAATTCGTAATGTATTATCAAAAAAAGAATATACAGAACAGGAAATTACTGCTCTCATTCGAAAAAAAAAATTAGTTGAAAATGGCAACTTGTTGAAGTTTATTAAAGAAAACAAAACTATGAATTTTGCAATGTTATCGAAAATTGCAGAGTTGGCAAATGCACAAAGATTTAATAATGCAGCCTATTACACTCGACAAGATATTTGTTTTTCGATAGTCAAAAATCTTCCTGATGCAAAAAAATTCAATACCCTCAACATTTTAGAGCCATCTATCGGAGTAGGAAATTTTTTGCCCGTTTTAATCAATAAATATAAAAGCGTTCCAAATGTCAATATCGATGTTGTTGATATTGACAAAAAC
The DNA here is from genome assembly GCA_031286285.1 of Bacteroidales bacterium. Taxonomy (GTDB): domain Bacteria; phylum Bacteroidota; class Bacteroidia; order Bacteroidales; family WCHB1-69; genus WRNX01. The sequence continues at coordinate 19,768 of JAITUN010000247.1, forward strand.
AGTATTGAATTATTAAAAGAGTTGATAAAGAAAGTTGATGTACCCAACAATCTTACAATCAATTATATAAATGCTGATTTTTTACTACATCCATTTGTAAAGCATTATGATATAATTGTAGGGAACCCACCTTATATGAAAATCACAAAAGATAAGGCGCTTTTAGAAAAATACAAGACTAAAATATTCAACCGAGAAACAAATAATATTTTTGCTTTTTTTATTGAAAAAGCTATGTCGTTGGGTGATATTGTTTCTTTGATTGTGCCGAAAAGTTTAATTAATGCACCTGAATTTAATAACACACGTGCGTTGATGTCACAGAGAAAAATTGAAAGAATCATTGACTTCGGCGAAAAAGGTTTTAAAGGGGTAAAAATCGAAACTATTTGTTTTATTCTTAACTCAAAATCAAAGCCGAATACAACAATTATTGAATCTTACATTACCGACCACATACAAAAACAAGAACAATCGTACATAACAGACAATAAGTTTCCTTACTGGCTGATTTATCGCAATGAAAGTTTTGATAAAGTTGCTGCTAAATTACAGTTTAATTTGTTCAAGGCTTATAGAGATAGAAGCATTACAAAGGCAAATACAAAAAATGTCGGCAAAATTCGTGTTCTTAAATCCCGCAATATTGGAAATAATGAAGTTATTGATATTCCTGAATATGATTGCTATATGGATGATGTGAGTAGGTTTGATGTCTCAAAATTTCTCAATAAAAAAAACTGTTATTTGCTCCCGAACTTGACATACAGCCCTCGAGCTTGCAAGTTGCCAAATAATTGTATAACTGACGGTTCTGTTGCAATCCTAACATTGAATGATGACAGTATTAATATTAATGAAAAAGATTTAGCTTTTTTTGCTACAAAAGAATTTACTGATTTTTATTCAGTTGCTCGAAATATGGGGACTCGCTCATTAAACATTGATAACAATTCCGTTTTCTTTTTTGGGAAAATAAAAGAATAAATATGAGAGAAGAAATTAGAACTTACTTAAATCAATTTGATTTTGACGTTAGAAAGTCGAATGATGCTCGCTTTGTGGACCATAAATGTACTCCTGATATAGTAAGCTTTATTGCTGATTGTGTATTGAATATGATTGCTACAAAACCTGTTTTTGTAATTACTGATATTTGGGAAACAGAATATTTTATTCACAATTCAAGGGTTATTTTCAATAAACCTTGGGCAAATGATGAAAGGGCTTATAATGAATATAATAAAGTGCTTTCACAACCGCTAAAATTGTTAGCTTATGCCCATGTACTAAATGTCGAAAAAATAAAAGGGAGATTAACATTTTCTGTTATCAATGAAGATTTATTAGATTATATCTCTCGCAAAGACAGAAATGCATACTATTTTCTATATTGCTATTTTATAAAAGTGCTTGAAGATAGTGGTTTTATGCGATTTATGATTGAATATAAAGAAAAATATCATAATAATCTTGCCAAAGAGAGGATGATTCTTTACGACAAATATCATCGTTTTATTTCCGGTAATACACCAACAAAAACACGTATTGATACCCGAAGAATGTTTCATAAAGTTTTAAACGTTTATGCAGTCGAAAATAACATACCCGGAAGTAGCGGAAAATTTGCTATGACTTATTCTGATTTAATGTACAACCGTAGAAATTGGCGTGATCTAGAAAAAGACAAATCAATTACTCGCCAAGAATCTTCAGATAGCGAAATTTATGAAAAACAAGAAATTATAAATACATACTACATTCAAAAAGCGATTAATCTAATAAAGAAAATCCATAAAGAAAGTGAAGTACACGACCAATGGAATATGGGCGAAGCAACACAAGTACACCACATTTTCCAAAAATCTTTATTCCCCGAAATTGCTCATTATGCAGAGAATTTGATAAAACTAACTGCAACGCAACACTATACAAAAGCACACCCAAATAACAGAACACAAGAAATTGACAAAGATTACCAACTTACTTGTTTATTGGCAAAAGCAGACACTATAGAAAAATCAATACAACTTGTTGGTGAAAAGTATTATCGGAAAGAATCATTTATTTACGTATGTAACATTGGACTTTCGGTTAATATTGAAATAAACTTGTCTTTTACAGAACTTACAAGTCGTTTAATTCAAATTTATAATGGTGTGGCATAAATCCATTTTTTGGAGTTAAATTGGCGTTTCAAATTTTTATTCAATCAAAAATTCTCTACCTTTGCCGCTCAATTTTAATTTTTTATGCAAATCAAAGAAGTAATTCAATTTTTAGAGCAAAATTTTCCTCTGCAATGGCAGGAAGATTTTGACAACTGCGGGGTTCAATGCGGCGATTCATCACGCAAAATAACCGGAATTGTAGTGTGTTTCGACATGAGCGAAGCCGTTATTGATGAGGCAATTGCCAAAGGGGCAAATATGGTGATCTCCCATCATCCCATCATTTACAAAACCGGTCTTAAAAAAATAGAACCGACCGACCGGATGGGAAGAATCATTATCAAAGCATTGGAAAACCGGATTTTACTTTACTCCATGCACACTAATATAGATAGTGGAAAAAATGGAGGCAACGTACTCTTCGCCCAAAAATTGGGACTTAAAAATTTGTCGGTTTTGTCGCCCAAAGAAAACCAATTCCATAAATTGGTGGTCTTTGTTCCCTCCGAAAACAGTATTTTTCTGAAAGAAGCCCTATTTAAAGCCGGCTGCGGCAATATCGGAAACTATTCTCATTGTAGTTTTTCCTGTGAGGGAATAGGTTCATTTAAACCTCTTTCCGGCTCTGAACCGCATATCGGAAAACACAATCGTATTGAAAGAGTGGAAGAGGAACGCATTGAGATGATCTTTCCCAAGCATAAAAAACGTCAAGTTATTGAAACCTTGTATCAAAACCATCCTTACGAAGAACCGGCATTCGACATCATTGCCATTGAAAACCAAAACAGAGAAGTGGGCTTAGGAAGAACAGGCTTGCTGCCCAACCCTATGCCGGCAAAAGATTTTATTCAATATGTTAAAGAAAAACTGAATCTTGAATCGGTAAGATATTCAGGAAATCTAAATACAGAAATAAAAAAAGTAGCGGTATGTGGCGGCGGTGGCGCTTCTTTCGTTAACGATGCGTTAGCTGCAGAAGCGGATGCATTTATTACCGGAGACTTAAAATACCACGACTTTTTTATCCCCGATAATAAAATGTTACTCATTGATATAGGGCATTTTGAGGGAGAACATTTTATCAGAGAAATCATCGTTTCACTTTTACAAGAAAATTTTAATACTTTTGCCACCCATTTTACGGAAGTAGAAATTCCGGTAATTAATAGATTATAAATCGTTAGTAAAAGATTAAAAAATAAACATTATGGCAAAGAAGAAAATAGCTGAAAATCAACCCGCTGTTGTTGAATATAATGAAAATATTATGAATCTCCCGGAATCTATTCCTCAAGAAGGTGTGGAAGAGATTACCATAGCAAAAAAACTGCTTTCATTGTACAATTTGCAGCAAATATGTTCCCAAATTGATAAAATTCGTGTTGTTAGAGGTGAACTTCCCCACGAAGTACGAGATATGGAAGATGCATTAGAAGGAATGCAAACAAGAATAGAGAAACATAGTGAAGAGTTGAGTGAACTTAATCAGAAAATTATTGCACAAGATGTGAGGATGAAAGAAGCGGCAACTTTGATTAAACGCTATGAAGAGCAGCAGAATAATGTCCGAAACAACCGTGAATATGAATCGCTTTCTAAAGAAATTGATTATCAGAGATTAGAAATTCAAGTTGCAGAAAAACATAAAACCAAATTTAGTGCGGATATTGTTGTAAAAACAGAAGGTATTGCTGAATTTGAAGAAAAAAAGAGAGAAATTGAAGAGATTTTAACACAAAAGCAAAATGAACTTTCCGATATTATTTCAGAAACTGAAAAAGAGGAGCAAGAATTGATAGAAAAAGCCGAAGAACTAAAGAAAAATGTAGATCATCGTTTGTTGAATGCTTTTGAACGTATTCGCAATAATGCCCGTAACGGGTTAGCAATAGTGTTGATCGAACGCGACGCATGCGGAGGTTGTTTCAGCACAATTCCACCTCAACGACAATTGGATATTCGCTTGCACAAAAAAATTATTGTTTGCGAAGCCTGCGGTAGAATTTTCATTGACCAACAGTTGGTGGAAAGCCAAAATTTGGTAGAAATCTAAAATTATATAGATGGAATTAACATGGTTTTCCATCATAATTCTGATATGCTCCGGTATTATTGTCGGTTTTATCAATACACTTGCCGGCGGTGGTACTGTAATCTCTATGTCTGTTTTTATGTATTTTGGACTACCTCCGTTAGTTGCCAATGGAACAAACCGTGTGGCAATTGTTTTTCAAAACCTTACAGCCGTCTCCTATTTTCAAAAAAACAAGTTTATTGATTGGCAGAAAGTATTGCATCTCGGAATCCCCATAGTGCTGGGAAGTCTTACCGGCGCAGGGATTGCGGGCTATATTTCCAATCAATGGTTTCAGTATATTTTTGCTGCTGCCGTCATTCTCTTTGGGATCTCCATGCTCCTCAATCCGAATAGATATATTCACGAAAGAACCGATTTGGTGAATCGTAAAATTACACTGTGGCAGTATTTAATCTATTTTCTTTTAGGAATTTACGGCGGTTTTGTCCATGTTGGGATTGGGTACCTGCTTCTTGCAGTTTTAGTCTTGAGTAATGGCTATGACTTATTGAAAGCTAACGTGTTAAAAAGTGTATTGATCTTGTGTTATGTTCCTTTTTCATTATCAATATATGCGATACAAGGAAATGTATGTTGGAGTTTCGGGCTTGTGCATGCCATTGGCAATATGATCGGCGCCGGTTTGGCAGCCCGTTTGGCGGTAAAAAAGGGAGCTGCATTTATCAGGTATATTGTGTTGATTTTAATAGTGATAGTTATTTTGCAAATGTTTGGGTTGATTACGCCTAAGTATGATAATTTCAAGTTTGAGAATTTTATTTACAATCTTGAGAAGTTTATAGCAATAGTATAGGTTTTTTTCTACTAAAGAACTTTTAGCCAAAAAAGGAAAAAACCAAAAACCCAGGGCAAAATCATAACAAAAAAAATATATTTTTGCGCCCCTGAATTTTTAGGAGCAAACTTATTATAAACCAAAAAGAAAGGAGACACATATCGCAACACAAAACTATCAACCGTTTGTTCGGAGGGGTGGTCCGCAGAAAAAAGAAGCAGCTCATAAAATAAATGAGTTCATTACCTCGCCTATTGTGCGAGTGGTAGGAGATAATTTAGAACCACAAATATTATCGCTTCGCGACGCATTGTCAGTAGCTGAACGCTTTGAGTTTGATTTAGTGGAGATTTCCCCTCAGGCAAACCCACCCGTTTGTAAAGTTATGGATTACCAAAAATTTCTTTACGAACAAAAGAAAAAACAGAAAGAAATTAAAGCAAAATCTGCAAAAGTTGTGATTAAAGAGATCAGGTTAGGACCCCATACCGATGACCATGATTTCGATTTTAAAGTCAATCACGCCGTTAAGTTCTTGAAAGAGGGCTGCAAAGTGAAAGTGGATGTTTACTTTAAAGGAAGAATGATCGTTTACAAAGACCAAGGCGAGCTAATTTTACTGAAGTTTGCACAAGCTGTAGAGGAGTTTGGAAAACCGGAGCAACTCCCTAAATTAGAAGGAAAAAGAATGATAATGATATTAAATTCTAAAAAATAAAATTGCTTTTTATTCTTTCGTCAGTTGAAACTGACGGCAAAAAAAAAAAATTGCACAATACACTATATTATTCACCTTAAAAAATTACTAAAAATGCCAAAAATGAAATCGAAATCCGCTGCTAAGAAAAGGTTTACCTTAACAGGCACCGGTAAAGTGAAAAGACACCATGCTTATCACAGCCACATCCTTACGAAAAAATCTACTAAAAGAAAACGTAATTTAGCTTACAGCGCAATTGTGGATAAGACCATGGAGAGTACCATCAAAAAAATGTTGGGACTATAGTTAAAATGAATTATTAATTTACCATCAGCACATTAAGA
>JAITUN010000066.1 GCA_031286285.1 Bacteroidales bacterium
CCGGTCGCCTAAAACCTCCACGGGATTTACTGGAAAGGCTGTCAGCTATTTACAATGTCAATCTACACTGGTTTCTAACCGGAGAAGGCAGTCCAGGTATTGAGGAAGATACCGTTTTAATTGAGCTATTGGATCTGGAAGCCGCAGCAGGTTCAGGGCGTGAAGTATACGATTTCGCAGACAAACGTACCTTTCAAGTTCCACGTTCCCTGATTGCCCCCTACAGACCAGACAAGTTACAAGCTGTTTATGTTGCCGGAGACAGCATGATTGACGAACATATCACCGATGGGGATATAGCCATTTTCCACCCTGGACTAAAAGATGGGAACGGCATATATGTCATATCAGTCGGAAATACCCTCATGGTTAAAAGAGTGGACTTTGGAAAAGCCAACCAGACAATAACTCTCATCAGCGCAAACCAAGCGTATAAACCACACCGCTTTTCAGGGCTGGATTTGGAAGACATCAGAATTGCAGGTCGGGTTCTGGCTTGTGTGCATAAAATGTGATTTTTTGCTAAAATTGGAGTGAATATATGTGCAAACTACAGAATAATGTCATTTTCAATGAAGATTGTATTATGGGAATGGCAAATTTACCTGCTAACTGTGCTGATTTAATAATTGCTGACCCCCCTTATAATCTCTCAAAGGGTGGTGTGTGGAAATGGGATAATAGTGTAAAATTATCAGGTATGGGGGGTAACTGGAATAAAGTTATGCAAAATTGGGATAATATGCCATTTGAAGAATATATGCAGTTTACCGAACTCTGGCTAATGCAAGTACAAAGGATATTAAAACCTACTGGTTCTATGTGGATTTTTGGTACTTATCATAATATAGGAATAATAAATGTTATATGTCAAAAACTGAATATTGAAATTATTAACGAAGTGATTTGGTATAAACGCAACGCTTTCCCTAACCTTTCCGGCAGGCGATTAACTGCCAGCCACGAAACTATACTTTGGTGCAACAAGGGCGGTAAAAAAAGAGAATATTATTTTGATTATGAATATTCCAAAAATTGTTGTTTTCCAGAAGACGGACTTAAATTTGCGGGTAAACAGATGCGGACAGTATGGGATATTCCCAACAATAAACAAACAGAAGAAAGCAAATATGGCAAGCATCCAACTCAAAAACCTTTGAGAATTCTTGACCGCATGATCCGCTTAAGCAGTAAAACAGGCGATTTAGTAATGACACCTTTCAGCGGTTCAGGAAGTGAATGTGTTGCTGCTAAACTAACAGGGCGTAACTATTTAGGTTTTGAAATTGATAAAGGATATTATGATATATCAATTGTTAGGTTATCCAAAACAAAACCACAAGACCAGATTGCTTTATTAGATTTTTCATCAAATGGGGAGGATATAAATGTTTACAATTCAGCCAGTAATTAAATGGAGTGGAAGCAAACGAAGTCAGGCAGCAGCAATAACGCAATACATACCTAACTTCAATCGTTATTATGAACCTTTTGTTGGCGGCGGTTCGATAGCCTATGCTATTTCACCAGATAAAGGCTTATGCGGTGATATTTATGAGCCGCTAATAAATCTTTGGCGATTAATCCAGTCCGGTTACGAAACACTTTTAGAACAATATAGATTACACTGGGATCGTCTACAGAATGAAGGCTATCTCGTATTTTATGAAATTCGAGAAAAATATAATAAAAATCAAAATCCTGCTGATTTATTCTTTCTGTCTCGTACTTGTGTAAATGGTCTTATTCGCTTTAATAAGAACGGAGAGTTTAACAACTCATTACATCATACAAGAAAAGGCATTGACCCTATGCGGTTAAAATCTATAATGGCGAATTGGTCTGAACGCTTGCAAGGCGTTGAATTCCAGAGCGGTGATTATTGGGAAACTACGCAAAATGTTAGAAAAGGAGATTTTGTATATCTTGACCCGCCATATTTTCATACAAAAGGGCGGTATTTCGGCACGATAGACTTCGAAAGATTTACAGATTACCTTGTTTGGTTGAACAAAAAAAATGTAAATTACGCTCTATCTTTTGACGGCATACGAGGCGAAACTGACTACATGATTGAATTGCCAAAAGAATTATATAAACGCCATTTAATGCTTTCTTCCGGCAATTCAAGTTTCAAAAAAGTAATGGATAAAAAAAATGAAACTGTTTATGAATCATTATATCTTAACTATTAAAAGGTAGTCTAGTGTCAAAATATTTTAGGGTACATGGCGACAATATAGTTGAGTGTGAGCGTGTATTAAAATATATCACACGGTCTGTCAATGTGCTTTCACAAGAAAAAAGATTCTCCTCTCTTGCTTGTTTAACTGTAGATATTGCTTTTGAATACGCAGGAGTTAAAAATAATTGGTCTATAGAGATGTTTCCCGGATTTTCAAAAGACAATCGTAGCCAGCGTTGGCAAAGTAATATTTTTGAAGCATTAAAAGACAGAGGAAGTTTTTTAGACGAAACCCCTGATGTTGTTGTAACAAAAGTAGAAGATGGTATTGAAACCATACTTTTTGCTATAGAATTTTGCAGTGCCCTTCAAGCAGGCAATCAGGCGTGGCAAAGAAGCGGTAGGGCATATTCTATCGGCAGAGCAAAATGTCCATATATTTATATTGTTGATTTTGTTAAATATGAACTTGACAGCACAACAAGAGAGCGTAAATCTTTACGGTTTCCCAATCCAGCCGTTCCCTATAGTTACATATCATTTTCAAAATTAACAGGAGGTTTTATTGCACAAGCGTATACAAAAGCGGAAGAATTTAGAGAAAATGCAGATGTTTTTGAATTTTTTAAAGATGAGTGGTTTTCTGAATCTTTGATATGTGAATTTATTTTATCTAAAATGCTCGAACTTAATACAGAAGATATCGAAAAAAAGATACTCGATAACAATTTTAATATGGTTGCATTTTTAGCTTCAAAAAGCAGCGACACAAACAGTTTTTCTGCAGGGGATTGGAAATTTCTATTTGAAACAGAAAAAAATATTATCAAGTATTCTAAAACAAAAGAAAATAGGTTTAAATTTAAAAAATCTATCGCACAAAAAT
>JAITUN010000101.1 GCA_031286285.1 Bacteroidales bacterium
GCCCGCGCAAAGGTAATCCTTGCCGAAGCGGAAGTACCTCTCGCATTGGCAGAAGCATTCAGAACCGGTAATTTCGGCGTGATGGATTATTACAAATTGGAAAACCTGAAAGCAGATACCCAAATGCGCGACTCTATCGGAAAACCGAAAGTAATGCCCAAAAAAGATGATGAAATTAAGTAGTGAGTAATGAGTAGTGAGTAGTGAGTAGTGAGAGTGGTTAATGATTAATGGTTAATTATTAATGAGTTTGTATAGAATTGAACGTGATACGTTGGGCGAAGTTCAAGTGCCTACTAATGCACCTTGGGGGGCGCAAACTCAACGCTCGTTAAACAATTTTAAAATAGGCAACGAAAAGATGCCGCCGGAGATTATTCACGCCATCGCTATTGTGAAAAAAGCGGCGGCATACTCCAATTACGATTGCGGTGTACTCTCTTTAGAAAAGCGCGATGCGATTGCTCAAAGTTGTGACGCTATTTTGACCCACAAACTTCCCGATGCTTTTCCGTTGTTGGTGTGGCAAACCGGATCCGGCACGCAAACCAACATGAATGTGAATGAAGTGATTGCCCGTTATGCCGGCAGTTTGCAACCACCGGTTACCCTTTCGCCCAACGATGATGTAAACAAATCGCAATCCACTAACGATGTGTTTCCTACGGCGATGCGCATGGCTGCGTTGCAAACCGTTTCTGATTCTCTGTTTCCTGCTTTGGAACAACTTACTGCAACAATAGCCGCCAAATCTGAAACATTTTCCACCATAAAAAAGATTGGGCGCACCCACTTGATGGATGCTACGCCACTCACTTTGGGCGAAGAGTTTTCCGCTTTTGCCGCACAATTGTCGTTTGGAAAAGATGCTATTACAAACGCCCTTCGTGCGGTAAGTTTTTTGCCTATCGGCGGCACTGCCGTCGGAAATGGGATAAATGCACCAAAAAGGTATGATGAACTTACAGTAAACTATATTAATCAATTTATTAAAGAAGCAGAAAGCCCTCTTACGCTCTTACATTCTTACGCTCTTACGCTCTTCAAGCCTGCCCCCAACAAATTCGAAGCCATGACCTCCCATGATGCCTTTGTAGAACTTTCCGGCGCATTGAAACGCCTTGCCGTTTCGCTGATGAAAATTGCCAATGATATTAAACTGCTGGGATCAGGTCCGCGGTGTGGATTTGGGGAGTTGCTTCTGCCTGAGAATGAGCCGGGTTCCTCCATTATGCCCGGAAAAGTAAACCCCACTCAATGTGAAGCGCTTTTAATGGTGTGTTGCCAAGTAATTGGAAACGATGCCGCTATTACTGCCGGCGCTATGCAGGGACAACTGCAACTGAATGTGTATATGCCGCTCATTGCTAAAAATATTTTAGAGTCTATCCATTTATTGAGCGATGCAATGAACTCTTTTAGCAACCACTGTGTAGTTGGTATTGAACCCTATCTTACAAACATCCAAAAACATTATAACAACTCTTTAATGTTGGTTACTGCGCTTTCTCCTGTTATTGGGTATGAAAACGCTGCCAAGATTGCCCAATACGCGCACAAAAACGATGTAACGTTAAAAGAGGCGGCGTTGGAGTTGGGGCTGATTGATGAAGAGAAGTTTGAGGAGGCTTATTACTCGCAAACAAATCCATAATGCAACTATCAGGTGAAAATAATTATAATGATTTTTCACCGACGCCTGTTTCTTTTTCCAATACAATTTTAGTTATTTAAGGGGAAATAATAATTAAACCTATACACCCATACGGATAGATAAGCCCATAGAAAAGAACACAAAAAGGCTTTACGACCTTGCTACTGAGTTTTGGGGAGACCAAGTAGTGGTTTGTTCGTTTGGGGCGAAAAAAGGGTAAAGTAAAGTGTCTCTAAAAAAGTTTGAATAAATTTATAATTACTCTGTTTTTGTGTTTTTTTATTCATTATTTGCACAAACAGAGGAATAGTTAGAATAAATATGAATTTTATTGCTAAAAAGGATTATTTGTAATTCAATATTGACAAAAATTGTAAATATATTATATTGATATTCAGTTTATTTTGCATAAAATATTAAAAAATAAATCTACTTTTGTCGGCGAAAAATTATCGTTAATGTAATACCTACAATAAAAAACAAACATTATATTTTATGAAAAAAATAGATATAGGAAAGTTAATCCAAGTGAAAATGGATGAGGAAGGCAGAAGCGCTAAATGGTTAGCAAAAAAAATTAATTGCCACAGAAATAATATTTATCGAATTTATAAAAAAAAATATGTTCACGCTCAGATACTTGCTCAAATAAGCATTGCTTTAAGATTTAATTTTTTTTCTTATTATTACAACTATATAAATGAACAAATCACTAATCATTAATCCAATACCAAGCGCAACCCTAAACCTAAATATGTAAGTTCAAGGGAACAGTTAGCTCGACTCGAAACACGACAATCAGCCTTGCCGCAAACACTACTCCCACCGCGCACTACTCGTTCTGTACCTTGTGCAGGACCTATGGGATTAGTTTGTGAACCCTCAGAATATGGACCATACCAATCACTGCAAACTTCCCATACATTACCACTCATGTCGTAAATACCCAATTCGAAAATTTTGATTTTGCGTCATAAATTCTATTTTTGAGATTAGTAAAACAACGCTTTTGCTATGCTTATAGTGTGATTTTGTATAAAAACATTAAAATAGTTGCAGATTGCAACTACTTTGGTTGCAAATTACACCCACTTTAGGTGCTGTAATTTGACGTTTGTTAAAATTTTAATTATAATTTTGTGATATTATTATTCCTCTTTTTAAGAGTATACTTTGTTATTAACATTTGATTTATTACAAAAAAAATAAATAGTTAAATTTACTAACCCAAAAAAATGTATTTTCGCGCCTTATTTTTAAAAAATAATAACAAAAACTATAATAATTACAATAACAAATAAATATGAAAGAATTCTACATTCTTAATTTTTTTAAAAAAATGTTGCCCATAATAGCGGCAACAATGTTCCTTATGTTTGGAACGGTAACTACTGCTAAAGCACAGTGTGTAATAGACTTGAACTTAGTATCAACTTCTAATGCTACATGTTATAACGATGGAGTGATTCGGGTAAAAGTTTCCGGAACCGACTTTGGAAATATTAATGTAACTAGTCTGCAGTTTGCATTAGTGGCAACAGGCGGCGGAACTTCGATGGATTATAATAGTGACTGGACAACCGTTTCTGAAGTTCCCGGAACAGACATAGTAAAAGAATATGCAAAAGTGGTTACCGGTACTTATACCGTGAAGTTGCGCTTTTTTTGTTTTAACATCAGCGACTGGATCGACGACGCCGTTACTTTGACGAATGTAGTGGTTGGCGGTAGCACAGACTATCCTGTTCGGGCGGAAATTACAACAGTTCGTAAATCAATGAATTGTCAGCCTACAGGACAGATGAGGTTAAGTATGGGAGATGGAACA
>JAITUN010000143.1 GCA_031286285.1 Bacteroidales bacterium
AGGATTCGAACCTAGACAGACAGAACCAAAATCTGTAGTGCTACCATTACACCATGGGACAAGGCTTTCAAAAAACAGGGTGCAAAGGTACGCTTTTTTTTGAAACGAACAAGGGTATGATGATATTTTTTTTGAAAAAAAATGCAATGCGATATAATATGCTGATTATTAATGTTTTAAACGCAAATGGACAAAGCACACTCCTTGCTCTCTCCAAAGGATGGGAATTTCGCAAAGGACGTAAAGACAATTTTTAATAATTGAAAATTAAAAAGAGGCTGTCTCATTGAGACAGCCTCCCTTGATAAAATAATTATTAATTTAACCTTATTTGAAAATAAGTTTCTGTGTAATACTGCCATTGTCTATATCTATTTTGATGAAATAGATACCGGCAGGCATGGTTAAAACCGAAATGCTCATATCTTTTGTGCATGTTTCGGTTTCATACATTAATTGTCCTGTGATGTTGTAGATACGAACATTTGTCGGAACAATATCTCCCGTGATGTTCACTGTGCCATGTACGGGATTCGGAAATATTTGGAATGTTTGTCCGGCAGGTTCGTTGATGGATATGGGAGGTTGCACGGTTAAACATGCTTCATTCGACATCAAAGTTTCTTCGCAATCGTTATAGACGACTTCTACTTGATAGCAATAAGTGGTTTCGGGGTCGAGGTCTTTATCCAAATAGCTCAACTCGGTTACGATTTCGGTGTTTATTTGTTCTGTATCGCGGTAAACATTGTAGCCGACAAGTTCTGTGCCTTCATACTGAGGCGCTTCCCATGAAACGAGAATGCTATAATCTTCAACCTGTTCGAGGGAAATATCACTGCCGAATGGCATACACATGCCGTCAATAGTAACCGTTACCGTATTGGAAGGTCCGCTTTCCATTGTTCCTGCTTCATCGTATAGAGCGGTTACGTAATATTTGTACTCGCCGTTTTGAGGCACAATGTCGGTATAGGTGAGGGCGTCTCTTACGGGGTCTGTGTTGATTAATTTGCTATTGCGATAAACGTTATATCCTGTAACGGTTAAACTTTTGCCTCCTTCGGGAGCGTCCCAGCTCAATACGACATGATTGGCTTTTTCTACGATGTATGTAAGATTTTGTGGTGGGAAAAGTTCAGGGGCTTCTCCGACAGAGAGGGTTTCATAAATGGTAGTTGTATTAAAGGCTGTTACGACCAGCAATACATCGCCTTCGGTAAACGGATGTTCTAAAACAATATTTCCTGATTCATCAGTAAAGCCTTTGACAAATACATCGTTTTGCGACAGGCAAACCAAAGCATCTTCCACAGGAGCGCCGTTTGTGGTAATGGTTGTTTCATAATTGAAGGCAGGGGCTATATCATGATTGGAAGAGATAATCACATCTGGCAATTTGGTACGCAACTGTAAATTTGGGTCGCCGAATGTTGTCCATGTTCTGACGGTATATTTATCATCTGTACCGGGGCTTTCACTCAACATCAGGTTGGCGGCATTGACTGCAATAGAACCCCAATGGGTACGTTGCTCATCGGTGTTAATTCCATTTTGTCCCGGATATTGGCTATAATCGAATCCTCCGCTTAAAATATCGTAAAAATAATCTTGTCCTCTCATGGGTTCGTTCCATGGTTGGCTTATAGATGACATCCATGTAACCACAGCGCCGCCATTTTCTTTCTTTAACCATGCTTCTGCAAAACAATCATAGCTATTATGAAAAGCTCCATTAACACAAGCTACAGAGACGATAAATGGCAGTTTCTCTCCATTAGTCAATGTGCTAATGTGGGAATTACTAAATCCGGTTGTGCCCCAACTTGTTTCACTGCCATGTCCGCAATAAGCCATGGTAGATGCGCCGGCATTAACATGCCCTACAAGAGTACTTGCAGGAGGATTTGATCCATAATTTTGATAATGAGTGTTATAAGTAAATATTGGGGTTTGAAGGCGTTCTGTATAGATTCTTTGAATGTGAAGCATATCTGTTTCACCATCATCTCCGGGACCTAGATTTGATCCAATTCCGATAAACGCTTCATACCATCCCGCATCCATATTGGGATTTCTTTCGTATTGGATAGCCTTGTTAACCTGTACGGTAACTTGTGCCGAATTATTTGCCGACATACGTCCAATAGAAATATCGGGACGATAATCGCTGGCATTGCCGACTACATCGCCCAACATAGGATCTGTAGGGCCACTGCCTAACCAGCAACTCACCATGTCACTTTTTATTTCATTCCAGCCGCCTACAAGCAAAACGTACATCAAGTTTTCATTGGCGTCGTATTTGTCTTTTATCAATGTTTTTACGTTAGTTCCTGTGGCAACAACTTCTTTTTCAACATTATATCCTTTTTCTCTTTTCCAATCAATGTAAGGTTGTATGGCGTCTTCGTCGCGGGAGGTGGTAATCACCAATATATCGCCATATTCTGCCATTGTCAAGGGAATTCTCGGCTCAACATAGTTGATAAAGATGCTTTTATACATTCCTCTCATTTCACGAATCGGATTGGAATTTTCTTTCAACAGGGGATTGGTCGCCGGCTGATTGTTTTCAGTAAGGGTAACGGTCATTTTTGTGTAAATGCGGAGTGTTTGGGTAACGGCATTCCATTGGAAAGGATATACGGTTACGGTTGTACCGCGCACATCACGAATGATATACGGCTCTTCGGCAACAGATATAGTTTCGGGATAGAATACATTCACTAATGATTGCGGATCAATTTGATACGGAATGGTCGCAGGGTCTTGATTACGGGAAATTGCTCCGCGCGACGGCAATAACGGATCATCCATTTGGATGTCGGTATATTCCGTGTAAATTACATTCAAATCTACATTTTTTTGAGCCGGAAGTTGCACCGAAGCAGTAACAAACGGCAATTCCGCCCATCCTTTTTCCATGGTAACCGTGCTACGGGAAAACATGATTTGTTGATACTGAACACCATCGTGGGATACGGATTGAACGTCCCAATGAGTGATGTCGAAATTTAATTGATAAACATCTTCTTTCGGTTGAGAGAAAGAAACGCTGTAATCTTTCTGTCCGTAAACTACGGCAGTACATAATAACAATGTGATTACCAATAATTTTTTTAA
>JAITUN010000221.1 GCA_031286285.1 Bacteroidales bacterium
GTTTTACAAAACTCCTCTTAGAAAACTCTTAACAGAGTAACGTCAATTCAATCAAGATGTCAAAGAACTATTATTATTTTGAGTATTATATAAAGTTAAATTTTAACGCAACAGCAGTAGTTAGTGATTAATGGTTAATGGTTAATGGTTAATGGGTTTAATTTTAGTTACGAGTTACGAGTTACGAGTTACAAGTTACTTCTAACTTCTAACTTCTAACTTCTAACTTCTAACTTCTAACTTCTAACTTCTTACTTCTTACTTCTTTATAATTTTTTCAACAAAAACGTTATTCTCTGTAGCTATTTTTACAAAATAGATTCCGTTCGGCAAGTGCGCAATATCAATGGAGTAGTGAGTAGTGAGTAGTGAGTAATGAGTACTTACAGCACGACCATAAATATCAAAAACCTCAATACTATTAACTTGTAACTCGTAACTTATAACTTGTAACTCTCCTGTTGTCGGGTTCGGATACACCACAATCTCCGGCACTACTTTTTCCGGCACACTGTTGGCATGGTCTAAATAACACTGATAAAAGTTTGGGATTCCGTAGCCTGTTCTATCATCCGGATTGTTATATCTATCTCCGTATTTTCTAATTAAATCCATGATTTCTAAAGAAGAATATTGAGGGAGCGCTTGCCACAAACAAGCCGATAGACCTGCGATTATAGGAGCTGCTGCGCTGGTGCCGCTCCAATAATTTTCTTCTAATATGCTTCCATCTGAAAGGACTAGTATGTTATCTTGCCCAAGAGCTGCCACATCTGGTTTTACACGACCATCACTAGATGGACCATATGAGGTATAAGGTGCAGCTTGACCTCTTTTATCTATAGCCCCTACTGACAAAATATCAAAAGCATCTGCAGGACGAATGATATAATGCCATTTTTCTAACCCTTCATTCCCTGCTGCATTCACAAGGACAACTCCTTTTTGTGCCAAAACTGATGCGGAACGTGAAGCAATGCTTACTTTGCCATTATTATCGTCAGGAGTAAAAATATTTTGCCAACCATATTCAAAATAATTTGCATAACCAAACGAAGCACAGACAACATCTGCGCCCAAACTATCTGCAATCTCAACAGCATGCGCATAAAAATCCTCATCAACTAATTGTTCATGCAGTGGGTTAGCTGAGCGAATAAAATAGTAATTTGCTTTAGGCGCTGTTCCAATCAGTTTTCCTTCAATTGTGCTTGCTAACAGAGAAGTTACTGCTGTTCCATGCCCATGTCCTATATAAACATTGTTTACTCCAGGTATTAAATCTCTAGTTCCCAAAATCTGTTCATTCTCATATAAAGGCTTAAAATAGCATATAGTATCAAAACCATTCCACCCTGCATCAAGCACACAAATCAACATACCTTCACCGCAAAAGCCGGCTTTATGTAATAATTCTCCTTTATGAAATTTTATATGATCTATACTTTTTCCATAGTCGTAGTCGCAAGATGAAATGAGAGATGAGGAATGAGGAATGAGTGATTGAGGAAAGGAAGGATTGAAGAGGGGAATTATAGGGAGTTGATAATAGGCTACCGGCAAAGTATCAATAACGAAAGAAAAATGATTCAACATGGCATCAATAATATCATGACAATCTTCCGTTTCGGGATAGAAGATTACTACAGAATTATCCCACTTAGATTTTGAGATGATTTGAGACAGTTCGCTGCTGAAATTTAAAATAGAATCAATATAGTGCGGATTAACCGGCAAATCCTGCTCAATAATTGGAATGTTAAAGCGCTCTCGCTTGGCAATGGCACGGTCAGACAGAAACTCTTCAGGGCGATCTACAGAGTAAGGTGAATCGTTTTTATCGGAGAAAGTGATTCGGTAACAATTCGGGGATTGTCCATAAACAACTGTTCCGAAAAGCAGAAAGCAGAAAGCACGAAAGCAGAAAACGTAACTTGTAACTGTATGCAGATTTGAAGAGAGGGTTTCCGGTTTCATCATGATATTGGATAATTATCTGGTTTACTTTCAAAACAGATCTGCATGTGTACCGGTATTTGTAAACAGCAAAATCAATTCATTCTCATTTTGTTCCCAAATCATGAGCCAATCCGATTTTAGATGACATTCCCAACAACCTTTCCATTTTCCTTTGAGAACATGTGGTTTATACATTGCTGGCAATTTACCTTCTTTGGCTAAAATTCGCATAGCTTCTTTTAGAATTGACATATCAAATCCTCGCTTGATGCACAAAGCAACATCTTTTTCAAAAGATTTTGTGGTAATTACGTGATACATCAGATAGCCATTTTCTTGAAAAAATCTTCAACATTATCATAATGATACACTTGCCCATCATTGGCTTCTTGTCTGCTTATTTCTATGGCATCCAATTTTCCACTTTTTTTATTACTCAAAATTTCAAAAGATACTCCGGTAGCCTGTGCCAACATTTGGAATAAATTCACTTGTTCTTTTGTCTCAAAATTAATAAGCGCTGTTGTCATAATGTATTAAAAATTATCGACTGCAAATAAACATGAAATTATCACATTACATATAAATAGAAAAAAAAGTTTTTTTTATTTAAGTAAAAAGAAACAAAAAACGGATAAATCTATTACATTATCTTTTCCGTCATCTTTTTCAAGTCTATTCCTCCAAAATTTCCTGACGACATGAACGCAAAAACCGTATTGGTGTTGTTCATCGTTAATATTCTTTCTTCCAATTGTTTTGCGGTGTGAAAAACCTCCAAATCGCTGCGTTGAAACGCATTAAAAATCATTTCGGATGTGATGGGCGGAAGTTTTTTGTGGGCAACTGTTTCAGGGTTAAAGAAGATAATACCAATATCAGCACAATCCATTGCGCCGGCGTACTGCTCTAAAAACTTCTCCGTTAAACTGCTGAAAGTGTGCAACTCCATACATGCAACTAATTTACGGAAAGGAAACTGTACTTTGATTGCTTCTACCGTTGCCCTTAATTTGGACGGGGAGTGGGCAAAATCTTTAAAAATAGCGCAAGTATCGTTTTTGCGCAACAACTCCAAACGGTTGCTCGCACCCTTAAATGTTTGAATAGCATCGTAAAATTGCTCATCAGAAACCCCGACAGCATTACAAGCCAAACGCGCCGCATTGATGTTGGTAAGGTTGTGCTTGCCGAATATTTGTAAGGGGATCTCTTTCGGAACGCGTGACGCGTGACGTGTGACGGAGGAAAATTGTAAATAGGTAATGCCGTTTTCAATGCGGTGCGGGTGTACGCCATAGCCGATTTTTGAAGCGCGAATTTTCGCATGGTTGCTCATCTCTTGCAACACGGGGTCATCTTCGCAATAGATATAGCGTCCGGTTTCGGGAATCATCTCTGCAAAGATTTTAAATTGCTCTACATAAAACTCAAAAGTGGGAAACACATTGATATGATCCCACGCAATTCCGCTAATAATTCCAATAGTGGGTTGATATACATGGAATTTCGGGCGACGGTCAATGGGCGAAGTCAAATACTCATCGCCTTCAATGACCATAATTTGGGTATCGTCGGAAAGTTTCACCATCACCTCAAAGCCTTCCAATTGCGCACCCACCATATAGTCGCAATCTATGTTCAGATACTGCAACACGTGAATAATCATAGCGGTAATTGTAGTTTTTCCGTGACTTCCGCCTACCACAATGCGCGTTTTGTTCTTACTTTGTTCATATAAAAACTCAGGATAGGAATAGATTTTTACGCCCAACTCTTTTGCTTTCAGTAGTTCCGGATTATCTTCGCGGGCGTGCATTCCCAAAATAACGGCATCTACATCGGGTGTGATTTTATCGGGAAACCAACCGATCTCACCGGGCAAAAGTCCTGCTTGAGCCAACCGACTCTTAGCAGGTTCAAAAATCTCATCATCAGAACCTGATATCTGACAGCCTTTATAATGGAGCGCCAACGCTAAGTTGTGCATCGCGCTTCCGCCTATCGCTATAAAATGGATCTTCACAAATTATTATTTCAAATGAATCAACTTAAAAGTTTTATTGCTGCTTTGTGTAGAAATAGTTACAAAATAGATTCCATTAGAATAATGGCTCAAATCAATAAGTTCAGAAACGAGTTGTTGATTTTCGAGGATTATTTTTCCGGCAACATCAGTTACAACATATCTATAATCAATCCCTTTTACCAATCCTTTCAGATAAAAAAGTCCATGGGACGGATTAGGAGTGATGGTAATATTTTCAAGATAATTTTCACTGACAAAGTCACAAATAACCGCATAGATTGTAAACTCAACAAAAGGGGATAGGCAAAATTCTTCTGTACTACCTACCGGGGGTTCGGTTACTTCTTGCACAAAATAGGTAGTATTTTCTTCAATAGGAGGATGGTTCCAAATATTTCCAATAAAAACAGGTTCCTCATCGGTACTATTTTCATACCAATAAGCTGTGCCTTCCCAATCAAGGATAATTTCAAATTCTACGCCATTACTACAAACGTCCATATCTTCTATTTCCGGTGTTTCCGGAAATTCCACAGTAATAAAATCCTCTTTTTGAAGAGTATCGGTTCCAAACTCATTAGTAACAATCAAACTCACGGTATAGTTTCCATTTTGAGCATATTGATGTACCGGATTTTGCATAATACTGGTATCTCCGTCTCCAAAATCCCATTTCCATTCTTCGGGTTGGTTGATAGATTTATCAAGAAATTCAATCAACCCACTGCATGTAGTTTGCATATCTGCTGAGAAATTGGCTGTAGGAGGCGTAGGAACTCCTTTGCACTCAAAAACTATTTTAAATCCCGCATAGTTTACATAGACATCGGAATAAAAATGGATGGTTATATATTCTCCTGTAGAGGCTATGGTTCCGGGGTTTCCGGTAGTGTTACAATAACGTGTTCCATTAATCAAAGGAGCGCTTGAGGAATTACCATCAAAAAATTCTATATAATCCCAATTACAAGTGCTTCCTGAGCCGGGTTCAATATCAAGTTCTTCTATTGTTAAAACAATACCGTCTCTTGCTTCCGGAGAATAGATAACAAGGGTTGAATTACAATTGTTAGGATAGTTTCCGTTGGGTCCGCCCGGATCATAAAAAACTCCAACACAGCCTTCTTTGCTTAAAGTGCCGTTAGAGGGCATGATGATATTACAAAGATAGGATTCATCGATCTTAATAAAATTTTCTTTGATAATTGTATCGCTGCCGCACTCGCCTCCATCAACATACAGCGTAACGGTGTAGTTTCCTTCTTCTGTGTAAGTGTGTGTAGGATTGTTTGCGGTAGATGTTGTACCATCACCAAAATCCCATAAATAATTTATACCGTTAAAACTTTTATTTGTAAATGTAACATCGGCGGGGATGGAACAATAAATGGTTTCCGATGCTTTAAAATTTGCGGAAACACCACCGCTAAAAGGCTCAGTAAGCACTCCAATGGCATAAAAAGCATCTCCAACGGCTTGCACCTCCGGAGAACATCCATCAAACAACTCAGTAGCTGCAATAATTGCATAATTGCATGCATCAATATATTGCGAACTCGGGGATAAATATTCGGTCAATGTTTTGAAAGCGATTTGCTCTGCTTTGTCAATACCAATTGCTTCCACTTGATAAGCATTTCCTTTATCATTCACACCACTTCCGCCTTGGCTTAAAAGGTAGAACCAATAGGAAATAGGACCGCAGTTGTAATGAACGCCTCCATTGTCTCCACTGCTGGTGTACCAATATTGTCCTTTGTACGTATTTGGAAGTTGATAGGCTTTAGGATTTGACAAAGAACGGAGTGTTAACCCAATTTTTTCACCCATTGTCCAATTTGCATGTTCAGGAACAGCATAAAACTCAATGGCAGTGCCGAAAATATCGCTAAAGCCTTCGCTGAGAGCGCCGGATTCGTACGAATAGGTTAAATTGGCAGTAAATTGAGTCAATCCGTGCGTAATTTCATGTCCGCAAATATCGATGGCGGTAAGCGGAGTAACAGTAACTCCTCCGGAATAACCTCCATCGCCATACGTCATCCTTTGACCATCCCAAAAAGCATTAATATTATTACTATATCCATACTGAACCAAATTGAAATGTACGTACGAAAGGAGGTTAAACCCGTTTCCATTGATACTGTTTCTGTTATGAACATTTAAATAATAATCATAAGTAGAAATGGTTCCAAAATGGGCATCTGTAGCATATTCATCTTTTTGTGGATTCACATTATTCCAAATATTATCATCATCAAAAAAATTAATTGCGCCATAATAATTGGTCGTCATTTGGCAATTATAGGTTTTGATTCCGCTTCCGCGCGTGTTGTCTTGCAAAATAAACTGCGTTCCGCTCGTAGCCGTATTAATAGGGTGGATTCCATAATACGCGGTGTGAGCTGTTCCAATCACATCTTCGAAGTGAATTAGCGGCAGGTCAAACAGAATCTCCCCTGTTTGGGCATCCACATAAACCATTTTTCTGTCGAATGGTTTTAGTGAATAGATGTTGAATTTATAGGCTGTTCTAAGTTTATTTTTTCTAAGATCGGGCTGCACCGGAGTAATTACCTTAATTCCTGTTGGATAATAAGTTGCTTGGTCATCATTGAGCATTAATTTAATATTTTGTTCTTCGCCTTCATTCATCCACATATAAAGTTCAGCTCCAATATAATTCAGGGCAATTTGGAGCGCTTCCTCTTCTGTAAGAGAGAAGACTGCATCAAAATCGTGAATATCAACAATATCACCATTCATCGCTGTAACTTTTCCATTTTTTTCGTGAATATGCCACGTCGAAAACTCAACGGGATAGCCCGCAATAGTTTGCTCATAGCGATAAACAACTTTTCCATCCTTACTTGTTTGTTGGTTTTTCAGAGTAAAACCAACATTTTCCGCAGCACAAAAGCCTTTGGAGTATTCAATAGCATTTTCGCGGGTAAGAATATAATCTGCACGGAAACTCAAGTAAGACGGCGTACCGATATGCTCCTGCATTCTAATCTCTTTAGCATTAGTCTGTAACTCTTTGCATTGTTCTTGTTTTGATAATTGTGCGAACAAAATTTGCGGAATAATTAACAGCAATAGAGGTAATAAAAATTTTTTCATAATAAATAATATTTAGGATAATAAACCGGCAGCAAAAATATTTTTTTTTTGAACACAGACGACACAGATAAAACAGATAAAACAGATTAGCGCAGATAAAACAAATATTTCTATTATTTTGCCGACAATTTAGTTTCAAAAATGCGAACAGGTATTTTTTTATTCCTTATAACAGTTACCATACTTATTACTGCTTCATGCAACAAGAATGAGAGCGAGCCTGAAAAAGGAATTATTGAGATTCATTTTACACACTCCGTTGATGGCAAGCCTGTTCAATTCGACCAACTCATTTACACAAACACTGCAGGAAACCAATTTATGATAACTGATATCAAATATTTTATTTCAAGGTTGATTTTTATTAATGAAGAGGGGAAATCGGTAGTGATTACCCAAGATGAGGGTATCCATTATGTAGATTGCGATTTGGGAAAAACTTTGCGTTGGAAAATTGGCACGATGCCTGATGGAAACTATACTGCTATCTCTTTTGTTTTTGGATTAGATGAAGAGGATAATATAAGCAACCGGTTTGTAAATCCTCCTGAGAGCAACTTCTCTTGGCCCAATTACATGGGAGGGGGATACCATTATATGCAAATCAACGGGAGGTTTTTGAACAAAGAGGGAAAAATCACAAACATGAACATTCACACCGGAATCGGGCAAATTTATAATGGAAACAACGAAGTAACTGAATTTGTACAAAACTTTTTTACTGTAAATCTTCCTGTTAAATTTTCTATTAATGAAGACAATACAACAATACTTACAATAGACATGGAGATATTGCGTTGGTTTGACACACCAAACGTATATAACTTTGACGAATATGGCACAGCCATCATGCAAAACCAGCACGCCCAACAAATGCTGAAAGAGAACGGGGGAAATGTGTTTGTTGAAATTATGAAGTATGAAGTTAGAAGTAAGAAATATGAAGAATATCTCCCCCGCTGGCGGGGGACTAAGGGAGTGAACAAAAAATAGATCTTTAAATTATTAAATCACTATATTATGAGCTGCGGACTTTACTCATCGAAAGCAACCTCTTTCGACAAAACCTTAGACCTAACCAAAGTAAAACCTTACGGAGACACGATGAACGACGGAAAAATTCAACTTAGTTTCACGTTACCGGTACCTGCCTGCGAAGAATCTATGGAGGCTGCCAAACAACTGTTGAAGAAAATAGGTTTTGATGACCCTCAAGTTGTTTTCTACAAAGAACTAACGGAGGGGTTTACTTTCTTTAACTGCTACGGCAACTGTACCCAAAGTGTGGACTTTTCCACCATTCAAGTTCCCAAAGTGGAGTCTAATAAGATGGATATGCATGAAACAGACCATTTCATTCGTCAACATATTGGCAGAAAGATTGTGGTGTTAGGAGCCAGCACCGGAACCGATGCGCATACCGTTGGTATTGATGCTATTATGAACATGAAAGGGTACGCGGGACACTACGGTTTAGAGCGTTACGAAATGATTGATGCCTACAACTTAGGCAGTCAGATTCCGAATGATGAGTTTATTGCAAGAGCCATTGAATTGAAAGCCGATGCTCTGTTGGTTTCGCAAACAGTTACCCAAAAAGATGTGCATATTGGAAATTTGGTTGAACTGATTGAAATGCTGGAGGCTGAAGGATTGCGAGACAAGTTATTGGTAATTTGTGGAGGACCGCGCATCTCTCACGAATTAGCAAAAGAATTGGGCTACGACGCAGGTTTCGGAATGAACTCATACGCTGATGACGTTGCCTCCTTTATTGCAACCCAAATAGCAAAAAGAAAAGAATTAAGATAAATTATTACCCAACCTTCATTTATTTTTAAAGAAAAGCGCATCGTTCAACACAATACGAACTCCTGCCATATAGTTGAAACAAAGATTGGTATAGAAACTCGGCAAATTTTTATTATTCCCAAAACTGGCTACAGATAGTTGAAAAACAGGATCTAAGGATACTGTTGGATGAACCGCAATTTTGAGTCCGGCAGTTACAGTAAAACCATAACCAACTCCAGACCAAACCCTATAATTAGGCATAGTCTGAATACCGGGAATATAATTGGGGTTTTTTGCCATTGCCATTAAATTAAACTTATGTCCTTCTATAAATACATCAAAACTCTTAATATCAATATAAGTAAAAAGAGCGCCAATGGAAATAAACGGTTTTGCGATGGCATGTAGATGCAAAATATATCCTACTGAAAAATCAATATAGTGTCGGTCTTCTTTAGCAACCAAACTCTCCCACCTGCTGTAATTTGGATTCTCTTTGTTTCCGGGCGGCACACCCGGAAAAGTAAAATAAAAGCGATTTTGTGAGGTTAATCTTCTAAATGAATAACTGAGTTCAATATACCAATTATTTTGAAACCTATATCTTGCGCCTAATGCAATATCCATAGTAATATTGTAGCCGGATTTTTGGTTGTAATCATGTTCTAACTTCATTGTATCAATATAAGGGTACTCTCGTCTCAAAACTTGAAATATCTCTTCTCTATAATATTTGTTATTAAAAATCAATCCGAGGTTGATATTATTTTCGGGGGCGCCGTTGTAATAGTTAGCAGTTTTTTTACTGCCCATATAAATCCCTCCCCCAATAAATAGCTCAAAACCATTTAGTTTCCACGGTTTGTCGGAATAATATCCCTCATCTGAAGTTTTATCTTTCACAAATGAAGCCAACGGCGATTTTTCATTATCTGCTTTAGGGTAAATGGGATAGTCTATCAAGTTATCGTTTTTTGAAAATCCGCTAAATAGAATTAATAAACATACTGTTGTTAAGAAAATATTCTTCATATAGATTTTACTTTGAGATCCTGTATAATGAATCCTTCTTAATAAGGTATTTGAACAGGAATTAGTTTTTCAAAATTAATTGTTTCTGAAATAGAATAATAACGATTTCCAAACTCTAAAAAATAGGTATCACTCCAAAGAACGACACTCACTTTATCTATTTCCATCCCTTTAATCTTTACCAAATTTTTGTTACGATTATAGGTTATTTTATTTTTAATAGGGGTACTCCATTGTTGGATTTCGAAAGACTGAAAAAAATCATCGGGGATTTTTGCTTCTTGTTTCTCTTGAGTTAAAAATTTTACTTTAACTACTCTTGTGTTTAGCAGCCTGTCTGAAAAAACATCATCTCTTACCTCAGCATCAATAGAAAACTCTGTTTCATATTCAGAAATTTCATCTTCAGGTTGTTCATCAATAATACTCTCACTATAAACAGTTTCTTCAGGAATAATATCAACATTTTGTTTTTTGGGCTTAAGTGGCTTTTCAATATAAACAGTATCAACATGCTTAACAACCTCTTTTTTCTCAATAATTTTAGGAATCTTAGGAATGTTTACATCAAAATAATATATTAAAGCACAAATCAATATTCCTACTAACAAACCAATAAAAAACAAGATACCTTTATTCATTTTTGAAGAGTTATACCAAAATCTGTAATTCCTTTTAAATCAATTTCTCTCATTGCTTGTTGCGCCTTAAAAACATAGTTTCCTGTTTGTTGAAACCGTACTTTTGATTTTAATACAAACCTGTTTTCTTTTATTTTTCCTGATCCTTTTCCTGTCCATCTTCCGTATGCATCACATAAAATACAATTTAATGTATCTGTAAATATTGAATTGTCTGGAAACTGAGTTGTGAAGAAAAGATATAGATATTGATAGGGGTAGTCGGTGGTATTCCTTACATCAATGTATATATTATAAAATTGTAAAGAATCTGTGATTGAAAATTCATAAGTCAAAACAGAATCCATATTCCAAATTTCATTAGGGAGAGTATTTGATTTGTGAAAAAAAGTATTATTATTACACGAAAATATACTATAGGCGCAGAATATCAAAAAGAAAATAAACTTAATTCTATTTTTTTTGTTCATTTTCACACCTTTATTTTTGTTTAATATGCTCATTTACAATAAGAAACGAATGTTTTTATAGTAATAATTTCCGATATGCGAAATAACAAAAAAAATAATGTTTTACGAAAGAGTAAAAATGTTGGGAATAATAATAGTTTTTTTATTATTTATACTATTTTTGGCGCGATTTTTCAAGATAAGTTTTTGAACTTTCTGTTTTTTAAAATTTAATAAAAAAAATAACTTATAGAAACTTTTTAACAATGATAAAATACGCTGACATTATTTCTGCCCAGCAAACGATGCGCGATACGATAAAAAGTACAGCACTTATGCCCACGAAAACATTTTCGAAATTAGCGGGTACGAATATCTTAATGAAATTGGAAAATTTGCAAACCACAGGCTCTTTTAAGGTGAGGGGTGCTTTCAACAAGATTTTTCACTTAACGAACGATGAGAAGAGATGTCCGGTGGTGGCTGCTTCTGCTGGTAATCATGCACAAGGTGTTGCATTCTCAGCTAACAAATTAGGGCTGAAGAGTACAATTTTTATGCCTACATTTACCCCTCCCACCAAAGTGAATGCTACCCGCTCTTATGGAGCCGATGTGATTTTAGTAGGTGATTCCTTTGATGATGCTTTTGCGGCTTCTCAACGGTATTGCCAAACCCATAATGCTACATATATACATCCTTTTAACGACCCAAAAATTATAGCGGGACAAGGTGTAGTGGGATTAGAAATCTTTCTTCAATGTCCTGATGTTGATACTGTTATTGTTCCTATTGGAGGAGGAGGCCTGATAAGCGGTATTGCGATTGCAATTAAAGAGATGAACCCTGCAATTAAAATTATTGGCGTAGAAGCCGAAAACACAGCTTCCATGCGAGCCTCCCACGAAAAAGGAGAAATTGTAACACTTCCCTCTGCTCATTCCATTGCTGATGGAATTGCAGTGAAACGACCGGGTGACATCACATTTGAGATAATAGAAAAAAATGTTGATGAATTGATTACTGTTAGCGACACCGAAATCGCACACGCTGCTTATTTGATGCTGCAACGAGGCAAACTACTTGTTGAACCTTCAGGCGCAGCAGCGTTAGCAGCAGCAATTACTAAAAAATCAAAATACATGGGAAAAATGGTTGTTCCTGTTATCTCTGGTGGTAATATTAATATGAGTCTTTTGCAGCAAATTGTTGAGCAAGGTATGTGTTTAGAGGGATTACGTACTACAATTCAAGTAATTTTACCGGATCAAGCAGGCGAATTGCAAAAAATTATTGCGATTTTAGATAACCTCAAAGTCAACATTCAAGATATTATTCATGAACGCTCTATTAATGCGGTCCCCGTTGGACATGTTATGGTGTTAGTAACTATTAATCTGCAGAATAAAAAACAGTTGGATACAATCAAAGAGGAATTAGCAAGTAGAGGCTTAAGTTGTCGGGTGATTCATTGATTTTTCTTGAGGGCTGGTGTACAGAATTGCAAATTCAACTCATTATGTAATACCATACATTCTTATTATATCATTTTCAACGCTTCATTAAGATCGTTCATTAAGTCTTTCGCATTTTCTAATCCCACAGAGATACGAATATCTCCGAAAGAGATTCCCATGTTGGAAAACTGGTCGGGAGAGAGTTCTTTCATATAACTGATTGCGGGTGCATAAACCAAACTCTCAAACCCTCCCCAACTTACCCCCTTGTGAAACATTTTCAAAGCATTATAAAATGTTTTAATTTTAGCTATATCGTTCGTTTTCAATCGAAAAGAGAGTAATCCGCTATAGCCTGACATCTGTTTTTTCCCTAAATGATATTGTGGAAATGAAGGTAACCCAGGATAACGAACTAATTCAATTTTAGAATGTTCTTCCAAAAAAAGCGCTATTTTCATTGCATTTTCTTGATGGCGCTGCATCCGAATAGGCAAGGTGCGCAGACTTCTGATTAACAACCACGCTTCGAAAGGGGATATTTTGCCTCCGAGCCACTCATATTCTTTTACAAAAAGTTCACCCATATCCTTATTATTACCCATAATTGCACCCGCAACCAAATCACTGTGTCCTCCCAAATATTTTGATACGGAATGAACCTCAATATCAATACCTAAATCCAAAGGATGTTGAAATAGAGGAGTAGCCCAAGTATTGTCACATATTGTTTTTATGTTGTTTTCTTTTGCAATTAATGCAACCGATTCCAAATCTTGCAAAGAGAATACAATAGAAGATGGAGACTCTAAGTAGATTAGAGATGTGTTTTTACGAACATTGTCACGATAATCGTCCAAATTTTCTCCTGAAATATAAGTAGTTTCAATATTCAATTTCTCTCTCAAATAGTTAGTCATGAAATTAGAAGTTGGTCCATACACATTTTTCACTGCAATAATATGGCTATTAGGTTTTACACAATAGAGAATTGCTGCTGAAATGGCTGCCATTCCTGAAGTGAATAATATTGTACGGTCGGAATGAGTAATTTCGGATAGTTTCTTCTCTGCAAAGTCAACAGTCGGGTTTTTGCCACGAGAATAGATATAGGATTTATGTCTTGATTCAAAAGCTTTGTCAATAGCATCCCAATCAGCAAAAGAGAAAAGGGAGTTTTGAAAAATGGGAGGCACAACAGCCCTTTCATATTGATGCTCAGAATCGTGACAGAGAATTGTTTCGAATGAAAACATTTATACAGGATTTAAGGAGATTTTGATTTAATACTTTCAAGGCATAATTGGCATGCCGATTGTTCAGGGGTTATTTTTGTGGCGAAAGTATAAAAAATCAATAAAGAAATAGGCATGCTTTTTCGTTTGAAAAATAGTATACATTTGCAATTCATTTTTTACAAATTTTAGATATGAAAAATTCTATACTTATCTCATTTATTATTTTAACGCTTTGGATTGCAGCCTGCAATTCAAATCAATCGAAATCCCCTATAGAAGCACAGAAATCGGTTGAGTATCCGGTAGGTTACATTTCTCATCATATTAGTACCGACTTGTATGACAAGACAGAACTATATCCTCTTGAAGATAATTTTCTTGAAAATTTTCTTCAAATCTATTCTCAGTATAAAGGAATACAGCCTGTTATGGCTACTGCACTTCCTAAAGAATGGGGTGTAGTTCTTGTGGAGAGGTTACAAGAAGGGAGGGAACTTTATCAGGTTCAATCTCAAAACAGGGAGTGGGTATTTCTGATAATTACTTCAGGATATGGAACCCAGCGGATTTTAGATATCCTACCTGTTGCAATTAATTTGACAAATCAAACGCAGGATATACTTGAAACTGAGATTTGGACCACTGAAAGAGAAGTAGATGAAACATTTTCAATAACAAGAAAATATGAATGGAAACGTTCTATAGAACATGTTACCCAAAAAGAGTATGAAGATAATCCGGCTAAATATTTTAACTCACAAACGATTAACAATAAATATTTTATCAATGACAATTATTGTTTTGAAAAAATTATTTCAGAAGATATTCCCAACTATTCTGCAGTTATTTTTTATTATAGAGGGGAAAAACCTGAAGAGTATGAGGAAATTGTTCAGATGTTATGTGCATTTTGCGAAGACCATGATATTTTATTTGCTGAAGTACATAATAATTTTAACCAATTTGAATTGTTTGATTATAAACTCAACTTAGTAGCGACTTTGGATGTTACATCTTTTATGGATTTACAGGAGGGTTTTATTTTTTTGAAAAAAGATGATGTTCCGAAGACAGTACCTTTTGGTAGTTTTGAGCGATTGAAAATTGAAGTAAAGCGTTATTTTAGGATTGTAGAAACAAAAAAATTAGAAGAGCGGATTTTATAATTTAACTTTTGTTTGGCTTTTTCAAAGCGTTTTTTCTATAAATGAAAAGAGAACTTAAAATACAGATAAGAAGTTACTAGTATCTTCTTGTTTTACCTTAAAACAGTTTTCGCGACCAACTGTCCGCACGCTGCTGCAATATCCTTTCCTCTACTTTGTCGCACGTTGACAATTAGATTTTTAGTCTCTAGATAAGCAGTAAAAGCCGCTTTTTTTTCAGGTGTAGAAGATTGAAATTGCGTCTCCGTTGCGTTGTATTCAATGATATTGATTTTCACAGGAAACACTTTACAAAACAGACACAATTTTTTTGCATCTTCCAAACTATCATTTATGTTGTTCAACAAAAGATACTCAATAGTAATTCTTTGGTTGGTCTTTTCCACATAATATTGCAATGCTTTTGTTAATTCTTCAAGAGTATAGATTTGGTTTGCAGGGATTAGCAATGTGCGCTTATCATTATCAGCAGTATGGAGCGATAGTGCCAAGTTTGCCTTAAACCCATCATCTGCCAATTTTCTTATTTTTTCAGGGATGCCCACAGTTGACAATGTAATACGCGACGGAGAGATTCCGTTTCCATCGGGAGCAGTCATTATATTAATTGCTTTGAACACATTATCGTAGTTCATCAGCGGTTCTCCCATGCCCATAAAAACGATATTACTGATGGAGATTCCGAATAGTTTTTCAGCTCGCCGGTTCATTAATACATATTGGTCAATAATCTCCCAAAAGTGGAGTTGACGTTTAAGCCCGAGCGTTCCTGTAGCACAAAACGTACACTTGAGGGGACAGCCTACTTGCGAGGAGATACAAGCAGTGACTCGATTATGAGACGGAATAAGCACACCTTCAATCTGTTCGTTATCAAACAGACGAAAAAGAAACTTTGTAGTTTTATCGAAACTCACTACCTCTTTACAAATTTCTGTTTGTAGAAAAGAGAAACTCTCTTTCAATGTTTCTTGCAGATTCTTTGGAATATTAATCATTTCTTCAAAAGAAGTTACATTTTTTTTCCATAACCAATCTTGTAATTGCTTCGCTCGAAAAGATCTTTCATTATGCTGTTGCAAAAACGCAATCAGTTGTTTGGAAGAGGTTTCTCTAATATCCATAATTAACATAGAAACATAAAAAACAGTTTTTACAATAAATTACAATCTATCTCCAGTTCCTTCCTGTACATCTTTATGGTCTGGATAATCCAAAGAATAGTGCAGTCCTCTGCTCTCTTTTCGTTCAATGGCATTGTTAATAATGAGGTAGCCCACATTGATCATGTTGCGCAACTCGCATATTTCGGGATTTAGGATAGATTTTTTGTACAGTTCTTCGGTCTCTTTGTATAACAAGAACAACCTCTCTGAGGCTCTTTGTAAACGGAGGTTGGAACGCACAATACCCACATAGTTGGAGAGTATTGCCTGTAGCTCTTTCTTGGATTGAGTAATCAACACCATCTCTTCGTTCAGCATTGTACCTGAAGTATCCCACTCTGGAATCTCATTGCAAAAGAGAATATTCTCAAATTTGTTAACCGCTTTAATACAAGCTCGATGTGAGAATACTAACGCTTCTAACAGGGAGTTTGATGCCAATCGGTTGGCTCCATGCAAACCGGTAGATGCGCATTCACCGGAAGCGTAAAGGTTGTGGATGGTTGTTTCACCCCATTCGTTGGTTGTAATTCCTCCGCATGAGTAATGGGCTGCCGGCACAACCGGTATCATATCTTTTGTAATATCAATACCAATACTCAGGCATTTTGCATAGATGTTCGGGAAATGGTCAAAAATTTCGTTTTTCTTGATTTTTGTTGCATCTAGCCATAGGTGTTCTTTTCCACTCATTTTCATTTCGTTGTCAATGACTCGCGCTACAATATCCCTTGGAGCGAGTGACCCTCGTGGATCATACTTTTGCATGAACTCACTACCGTTATCATCTTTCAACACGGCTCCTGCTCCTCTAAGCGCTTCAGTAATCAGAAAAGAGGGTTCCTCTTTAGGGTTGAACAACGAGGTTGGATGAAACTGAACGAACTCCATTCCTCGTACATGCCCCTTAGCACGATAAACCATAGCAATGCCATCACCGGTGCAAACCAACGGATTCGTTGTATTGCCATATACTGTGCCTATTCCGCCAGTTGCCATCATAGTGATTTTTGACAACAGGGTACGCACTTTCTTTGTGTGTGGATCATAAATATATGCTCCGTAGCAGGTTAGGTTTGGAGTTCGTCTGCTCACATCAATCCCTAAATGGTGTTGAGTAATAATTTCTATTGCAAGATGATTCTCTAATATTTCAATATTCTCGTTTTGGATAGCTGCGGAGATCAGTTTTTGTTCTATCTCTTTACCTGTCATGTCTTTGTAGTGTAACACGCGGTATTCGGAATGTCCACCCTCTTTCGCTAGGGCAAACTTTCCTGATTTGGTTTTGTCGAAATTAACTCCCCATTCTATCAGTTCCATCACTCGGGCTGTGGATTCTCGAATTGTGAGTTCCACGATTTGTTGGTCAGAGAGTTTATCTCCCGCCACCATAGTGTCATGGATATGTTTCTCGTAAGTATCAGGATGATAGAGTACTGCGGCGATACCTCCTTGGGCATATTTGGTGGCAGTTTCTTCAATATTAGACTTAGTAACTACACAAACTTTACCATAGTTTGCAGCTTTAAGGGCGAAACTTAGTCCGGCTATACCAGAACCGATTACTAAAAAATCAACGGTTTTGCGCATAAATGTGTTTAACTTTATAAAGCGGAACTCCCCATAAAAAACTTATGAGCCCTTTATAAGGCAATCCATGATATAAACATTTGATTGTTATTTATTTGTCGAATTTTCAACCAACAATTATTCTTTATTTCAGCAACTCCACTTTAGTGCGTTTAATCTTCTTAGCTCTGTTCAATAAATCATAGATCAGCGGCGATGAAACAAAAATACCTGAATAAGTTCCAATAATAATACCTGCTCCCATGGCAAAAACAAATCCACGAATAACTTCGCCACCAAATATAAAGATTGCTAATAATACAATAATTGTTGTTCCGGCAGTATTTACAGTACGACCTAAAACACTGTTTACTGCATTATTAATATTTACCATATTATCACGTTTCGGATATAATCCAAAGTTTTCACGGACGCGGTCGTAAATAACCACTACGTTGTTTATTGAATATCCAATAACTGTAAGTATAGCAGCGATAAATGATTGGTCAATTTCCATAGAGAAGGGCATCACTTTATAGAATAGGGAGAATAGTCCGATAGTAAGCATAGCATCGTGTGCAAGTGCAATTACTCCTCCCAAACCAAATTGCCAGTTTCGGAAGCGCAGTGCAATATATATGAAAATCAATAGTAAGGAAATTAACACCGCCCATACGGCTTGCATCAACAACTCCTTAGCCACTGTAGACTGCACCTTTTGTGTACTTTGAATACCGCGTGGGTCTACTTGTTGAGTAAAATCCTCAAGGGTTATATCGGCTTTAGCAAAAAATCCTTTCAAAGCCTCATAGAGCATCTCTCCCACTTCTTCATCTACCTTATCTTCATTGCTTT
This sequence comes from Bacteroidales bacterium, assembly GCA_031286285.1. Classification (GTDB taxonomy): domain Bacteria; phylum Bacteroidota; class Bacteroidia; order Bacteroidales; family WCHB1-69; genus WRNX01. Next base: position 18,482 of record JAITUN010000221.1, read on the forward strand.
CGATTTTGTAATTTGTAGTAATTCTCACCTGATCTTTTCCTCCAAAAGTCTTCACTTCAGGGTTTCCACCGAATGCATTCGAGATAGCATCCCGTACTTCGTTAGTTTTTACCTCCTGATCAAAGCGAACAACATAGTTTCTACCACCGGTAAAGTCAATCCCCGGATTTAATTTCAACGTGAAAAAAGAGATAGATACGATGATAGTCAAAATGATAGATAATCCGTAGAAAGTTTTCTTTTTCCCGATAAAGTCAAATTTAGCATTTTCAAAAAAATGCAAGGTATATTTATTTCCGAATTTATAATTTACTCCATTTATCACCCCTCTATCAAAGATCAAACGAGACACGAAAATTGCGGTAAACAATGAGGATAGAATACCTATTATCAATGTAGTAGCGAAGCCTTGGATTGGACCTGATCCGAAGATATAGAGTACGATACCGGTAATTAAAGTAGTAACGTTTCCGTCAATAATCGCTGAATAAGCATTTTTGTAACCTTCATCAATTGCAAGTCTAGCTCCTTTTCCTGCCCTCACTTCTTCACGAATGCGTTCAAAAATAAGCACATTTGCGTCCACAGCCATACCGAGGGTAAGCACAATACCAGCTATACCAGGCAAAGTTAAGGCTGCTCCTAAAGAAGCAAGTACCCCCATAATAAAGAAAATATTTGTAAACAGAGCGATATCAGCAACCAGGCCGGCTCTACCATAATAAAAATACATATATAATAATACCAAAATAAATGCCAGCAAGAAAGAAAGCAAACCGGAGTTAATAGATTCCTGTCCTAAAGTTGGCCCCACCACTTCCGATTGAACAATATTAACTCTAGCTTCCAAATTTCCTGAATTTAAGACGGTTGCTAAGTCTTTAGCTTCTTCAATAGAAAATTGTCCGGTGATTACGGATTCTCCATTTGGTATTTCGTTCACGATACGGGGATATGAATACACAAAATTATCAAGAACAATAGCAATAAAAGTCGTTTTTGATTGATTATCCATTGCAGTTTTTGTTATTTCGCGCCACTTGTCCGCTGCTTGGCTTTCCATAGCCATTGAAACTACAACTTGGTTTTCGTGGTTAATATCTTGGCGTGCAGTTCTTACTACACGGGCTCCACCTATTGTTTCTGCACTCAATTTAGGACCTATTCGGTCATTATTTCTTTTCAGAGGGATTAATGGGTATAGTTGAATTCCATTTTCAGTAATTGGTTTTCCCCACATAAACACAATACTTTTATCGCCAATATATTTTATTATTTCAGGGAGTAACTGATCAATCTCTTTCATTTTAGATTCTTTGAAGTAGGCGATCGCTACATTATCCATTTTCTCGGCACGAGCAAGAATACCTGTAATCTCTTCTCCGCCATTGGTTTCAAAGACAGATATTTCTGTTGTGTCGGTTGTTGCTAAATTCTTTTCTGCTTTTTTTGCTGCCAAATCTTTGATGGCATGCAATTCTACGACTAATTTTTGGTCTGCTTCGTAAAAGCGATCGTGAATTGACCTTCCATTAACAGGGTCATTATAAACTTCCCAAAACTCTAATTTGGCTGTACTTTTCAAGAGTTCTGTAACTCGTTCAGGCTCTTTAATACCGGGAAGTTCCACTAAGATACGACTTCCTTGCAAACGTTGTATGTTGGGTTGTGCAACCCCGAAACGGTCAATACGAGTACGTAAAATGCGGAAAGTTCTATCAATAATTTCATTAGATTCTTTATTCAAGAAATTTTTAATCTCAGCATCTGGCGCATTTTTACTGCCATATCGATCAAAATAAGTACGGAGCTGCGCATTTGTCATATTCCTAGCTATTTTTTCTGCTTCGAAATTCTTTATAAAAATATCAATATAATCAGCCCTACTTTGTTCATATTCTATATTGGCCTTATTAAAAGCATTCGCAAACAGAGAGTCTTCAGTATTATTTGCTAAACTTTTAAGCACATCGGGATAGGAAACTTCCAAAGTAACATTCATCCCACCTTTTAAGTCAAGACCCAAGTTAATCTCTTTGTATTTTACTTGTCTATAAGTAAATCCCAGAAACACTTTTTTATCATTAATGTCTTTAAGATATTGGGATGTGCGTTCACTGATAACCGAATCCCTAATATGGTTTTTCAACATCGGGTCAGTAATATTCTGCAATTCGTTTTCGATTACAGCCGGATCATTGGCATATCTTTCGGCATCCTTTGAAATCTTCCAGGATACGAATGAAAAAGACAAGCAATAAAAGCAAGTAATTGCAAGAACAATAGAAAAAAACAGAAATAAACCTTTGTTTTTCATTTGATATTTATTTGATTATTAATAATTTAGTCATTAAATTTATGATTTTTTACAAGGCTGCAAATATATAATATTTTTGGTCTGTTTTCACCCCCCTTGTCCAAAAATTATTTCATCTTTATTATTATTATAAAACTTAAATTCAACAACTGAAAAATTGGGTTGTTCTATGATCTGTATCCAACGATGAAACCGTAGCAACCACTTCCATTGTTTAGATAAAAAACCTTTTGTAAGATATGCTTTAACAAATGGATGAACAGCTAAATAAAAACCTTTTTCAAGTTGTTTTTTAACCAAGTATTCTATTAAATTTTCAATATCTTCCTGAATTAGCAGGGTGGATTTAATTTTTCCCGTACCCTTACAAGTTGGACAAACCTCTGATGTTTCAATAATCGTAGTTTCTCGCACTCGTTGTCTTGTAATTTGAACAATTCCAAATTTATTTACTGGTAGAATGGTATGCTTGGCCTTGTCATTTCTCATTAACTCCTGTAAAGTTCTGTATAATAAAGTCCTGTTTGCTGCTTTTGCGAGATCAATAAAGTCAATAGTAATTATTCCGCCCATATCTCTTAAACGAAGTTGGCGCACGATTTCTGTTGCTGCTTCTAAGTTTACTCGCATGGCATTCTCTTCTGATGTGCCCGACTTAATCCTGTTGCCGCTGTTTACATCAATAACATGCATGGCTTCGGTATGCTCAATTACAAGATAAACTCCTTGTTTTAAAATTACTATTTTTCCAAATGAACTTTTAATCTGTAAAGCAATATTCATCTCTTCAAAGATCGGTCTTTTCCCTTTATAGAGTTTTACAATACCTTTTTTTTCCGGAATATGCGTTGAAAGATAAGATTTTATTTCCAAAAACAACTCTCTATTATCCACATGAACTGATTCAAAAGATTCATTAACTACATCTCTGATAATTGAAGTTATTTTGTCTTCTTCCGATGCAATTTTCACAGGCGCTTTCACGTGGGGCAATTTTGAGACGATTGATTTCCACTTTTCTAATAACAAATTCAAATCAGCAGTCAATTCGTCAACATTTTTGCCTTGCGCAACTGTTCGAATAATAATTCCAAATCGTTTTGGTCGAATAGATTGAACAATCTTTTTGAGCCGATTTCGCTCTTCTCCGTTTTTTATTTTTTGTGAAATATTGATTTTATCCATAAAAGGAACTAACACAATGAATCGTCCAGCCAACGAAATTTCGGAAGTAAGACGTGCTCCTTTTGTAGAAATAGGTTCTTTAGCAATTTGAACAAGAATAGAGTGTCCCGATTGAATAATATCGCTTATTCTTCCAGTCTTTTCAACTTCAGGGAGAAGCTTAAAATTGGCTATACTTCTTTTGTTCTTTTGAATAACAATATTTACAAATTCATTAAGCGAGCGTGCATGAAATCCTAGATCCAAATAATGAAGAAACGCGTCTTTGCCATCACCAATATTTACAAAAGCAGCATTAAGTCCGGGGATAATTTTTTTAACTTTCCCAAAAAAAACATCTCCTACTGCACATTCTTCATTGTTCCTTTCTCGATGGATCTCTATAAGCTTTTTGTCTTCCAACAAAGCTATTTGCACTTCCGCTTCACGAGAAGTAATCACTAATTCTTTTAGTTTGTTTTGAGTCTCTTCTATATTCATTTTGCTAAAAAAAAAACTAAATAAAGTGTATTTTCGACACCTATTTAGTTTTTATGGTTAAGGTTCAAAGAAAAACACTATTTCTTCTTATGTCTATTTTTTCTTAGACGTTTCTTCCTCTTATGAGTTGACATCTTGTGTCTTTTTCTTTTTTTACCACTCGGCATAATTAATTGAGTTTATGAAAGATTATTTGATTTTTTTAACAGCGTTCACAAAAGTTTTGCAAGGTTTAAATGCGGGAATTTTATGCGCCGGAATAATAATGGTAGTTTTCTTTGAAATGTTGCGGGCGGTTTTTTTAGCTCTTTGTTTTACAATGAAGCTACCAAAGCCTCTTAAATAAACATTTTCATTTTTTGCTAATGCACCTTTAACAGAGGTCATAAAGGTTTCTACAATAGTTTGGACAGCCTGTTTTTCAAGACCCGTTTTGTTTGAAATTTCGGAAACGATTTCAGCTTTTGTCATGATTTTAAAATTTTATGGGTTAAACAATGTTTTTATTAAAAAGTTAAGCGGCGGCAAAGATATACATTTCTTTGATTTACAACTTCTCAATTGTTTTTTTTTTAAGTTTTTAAAAAATCATACAAATTAAAGGCTAAACGACTTGCACCAATTCTAAAAAAAATACTTGACAACCATTTGACGCCTAACACTTTATCTAATATCTTGAGATATAACAATGTTGTATGGAGATCCGTAATTCCACCAGCTGGTTTGATTCCAATTTGCTTTTTTGTGTCATTATAATACTGAAAAATAGCGTCTAACATCACTAAAAAAGCATCAGGAGTTGCATTAATTGATATTTTTCCCGTCGATGTTTTGATAAAATCAGCACCTGCATTCATTGCTAAAATAGATGCTTTGTAAATCAAATCAGGTTCAATCAACTCTCCTGTTTCTAATATTACTTTTAGGCATGCTTCTTGACATGCTTTTTTTATTGAAACAATTTCGTTATAAACAGTTTCATATTTTTCCTCTAAAAAGAGACCTCTTGAAATAACCATGTCTATTTCATCTGCGCCTTGTGCTACTGCATATTCTACTTCAGCTATTTTAATGTCTATAGGCGACTGACCTGAAGGAAATGCTCCGGCAACAGAAGCTACTCTAATAGGATCAGATTTTAAGAGTTGTTTTGCTTGTTTTACAAAAACAGGATATACGCATACTGCTGCTGTTTGATACTTTATGGCATTATTACACAACAATTCGATCTTCTCCATTGTGTCGTTCCCTTCCAAAGTTGTTAAGTCTATGCAATCTAATGCAAAGTGAATTGCATCTTTTTCTGAAGAAAAATTTGTAAAAGGCTGTTTTTCTATCTCCTCAATCCGAGAATGAATCTCTATTGATGAGTATGGATACGTCGGCAGTTTTGTCATAGCTAGTTTATTATTAAATTAATTAATGATATTTAATAGTATTAGTTTTTAAGATGACAAAAATATTTTATTTTTTGGAACTATGGCAAACCTAAGAAAAAAAAGTCTCGAAAAAAGATGTATCTTTGCCGACCTTAAAAAAAATCAATACATCTACTTTAAATTAATGCATTATGATTAAAAAAGCAACAAGCAGCCAGCAGGCTATCGAATTGGAAGACAAGTACGGAGCGCACAATTATCACCCACTCCCGGTTGTACTTGCAAAAGGCGAAGGACCTTTTATGTGGGACGTTGAAGGAAACAAATACTATGATTTCCTTGCTGCATACTCAGCAGTAAATCAAGGCCATTGCCACCCGAAAATCGTGGAAGCAATGTGCGAACAGGCGCGCACGCTTACCCTGACCTCTCGCGCCTTCTACAACGATATTCTCGGCGCGTTTGAAAAGTATATTACCGAGTTCTTTAACTACGACAAAGTACTTATGATGAACTCCGGTGCAGAAGCAGACGAAACCGCACTCAAACTTTGCCGTAAATGGGCGTACAAAGTAAAAGGTATTCCCGAAAATCAAGCCAAAATTATTTGCTGTGACGGAAACTTCCATGGAAGAACCATTACGATCGTCTCCATGTCAAGCGACCCCGATTCTTTCGGTGGCTACGGACCATTTACCCCCGGATTTATCAGAATCCCTTACAACGACCTGAACGCTTTGGCAGAAGCATTGAAAGACAAAAACGTTGCCGGATTTTTGCTCGAACCCATTCAGGGAGAAGCAGGCGTATATGTACCCGACGATGGTTACCTGAAAAAAGCATACGAAATGTGCAAGGCGAACAACGTGCTGTTTATCGCCGATGAGATCCAATCCGGTATTGCACGTACAGGAAAAATGTTGGCTTGCGACCACGAAGGCGTTCGCCCGGATATGCTACTCCTTGGAAAAGCTCTCTCCGGTGGCGCATACCCCGTTTCTGCTGTTTTAGCCGATGACGAAATTATGCTCACTATTAAACCCGGTGAACACGGCTCAACTTACGGCGGAAACCCTGTAGCTTGCAAAGTTGCCATGGTGGCTTTGGAAGTGATTAAAGAGGAAAAATTAGTGGAAAAATCTGAATACCTCGGAAAAATATTTAGAGAAGAGATGAGAAACTTTAAGAGCGAAATGATTGAGTTGGTACGTGGAAAAGGATTGATGAATGCTATCGTGATCAGACCCAAAAACGGAAAAACAGCTTGGGATGTGTGTCTAAAAATGAAAGAGTTAGGAGTGCTTGCCAAACCAACCCACGGACACATCATCCGCTTTACCCCGCCTTTGGTAATTACGGAAACACAACTCCGCGAAGCCATCGAACTCATCAAACAAGCCATACTCTCTTTTGAATAGCAATTTAGTGGTTAATGATTAATGATTAGTGGTTAATGATTAATGATTTCTCACTACTCACTACTCACTACTCACTACTCACTACTGAAAAATGGACTCATTCGAAAACTTCGAAAATAGTGAATTGGTAAATGACTTTATCAATTGTTTGGATAATAATCTATCCCGATATTTCGATTCTGAAGAGTTGGAAATGATTATTGAAGAATTGATGAATACATTTAATTTTCAATACCTTGCTTTAGCAATTGACCATGCCATTGCGCAGTTTCCGAATGAGTCTATTTTCCGTTTTTACAGAGTTAAAAAATATATCCTCGAATTTCAAATGGAGAATGCAGAAAAAGAGTTGGAAGAGATTGAACGCACTTTTCCTCCCTCTGCAGATCTTTATATCGAGAAAGTGTTCTTGTCGAATATGACTAATAAAAAAACCGGACAAACTATCAAATGGTTGAACAAAGCCTTGGCTTTAGAACCCAACGACCCCGATATTCATTTTTTAATGGGACACGAATATGTGAGAAAAAATGACATTCTTACCGCCATCAAGTACGTTACTCTTGCCTTGCAAACCGACCCCATGTTTGCCGACAATCTGTTTACTTACTCCTATCTTTTTGAAGAGTTGAACAAACCGGAAGAAGCTGTTAAATTTTTCACTATTCTCACAGAAGAATTTCCTTTTCTCGGTGCTGCCTGGTTCGCTTTGGGATTCACCTTGAGCTGGAATAGCAGGTTTGAGGAAGCTATTGATGCTTACAACTTTGCCCTAACTTGCGATGGCGATATTGCCGCTGCACACTTTAATATGGCAAACGCTTTTTTTGAGTTGAAAGATTATGATAAAGCTTTACACAATTATTTTGAAGCATACAATCTTGATAACGACGACTTTCAGGCACTTACAAACATAGCAGATTGTTATGCCGTTCAAAAATGGTTTGATGAATCGTTAGAATATTATTTCAAAGCGTACGACAAAAATCCTACCCATAACGAAGCTATTTTGGGCATTGTTAATGCTTTATGCGAACTGGGAAAGATTTCCGAAGCGCACGCTTTTGTTGAAAACGCTTTTGAAAAAAATCCCCAAAATATTGACCTCTTGTTCTCGGTTGCCACTTTCTTTGAAACGGAAGATGCAAATTTTATTTACAATTTAGCAAAACTAACACTAAACCATTTAGATAACTACGACCATTTTTTCTTTTTTACTACACAGTTCTGTATATATAATAAAATGTATGAAGTAGGAGCTAAAATTTTGGAGGAGTTCCTTATAAATAAATATGTAAAAGACGAAGAAACACGCTCATTGATGTACTATTATTTAGCAGCGCTCTATTTCTTAAACGAAGATGCCGTAAATGGAAGTAATTACCTCTGCGATGCGTTGCTGTTGAATTATGATTGGCACAAAAACTTCATGGAATTATCACCATTATTGGAAACCTATCCCGAAATATTGAAATTGATTGAATTGTATAGCAAATGATCTATACCAGTTTTTTTTCTTATAAATCCTATTGGACTCAATTGTGCTATTTACTTTTGTTTGTTTCGTGTGGGTTTACAATTTTCAGTTCATTGGCTTTATTAGTTGGAAAGTTATACTTCGGAACCGATGTAGATTCACGAGGGTATTTCTATATTATACAATCTGTCAGTACATTTGGAACATTTTTAGCGCCTGCGTTACTCTTTTCGTATTGTGCCACAAAAAAGTGGTTTTCATATAATAAAGCGGATCAAGTGGCGCCACCGCCCTTAGTAGGGTATGTTATTTTATTGTCTTTATTTATTTTACCCGTAATCGCTTGTTTGGGATATTTTAACGAGCAGATTTCTCTTCCCGAATCGTTCCAAAAAATTGAACTCTGGATGCGGGAAATGGAAGAAAAAAATTTAGTATTAGTGCAAACTCTAACCGCTAATTCTAACATTCCCATATTATTGTTAAACATTATGTTAGTGGCGTTCTTACCCGCTTTTTTTGAAGAATTTTTATTTCGGGGAACGATTCAACCTTTTCTTAGCAAATGGTTTTTGAATAAAAAAATTGCAATATTAGTTACTGCATTTATTTTCAGCACAATACATTTTCAGTTTTATGGATTTATCCCTCGTTTTTTGCTCGGTATCTATTTAGGATACTTATTCGTATGGAGCAAGTCTTTATGGTTGCCCGTCATAGCTCATTTTATGCACAATGCCAACAGTCTTATTTTCGACTACGCCATTCAAAAGCGCGGCATAGATATGGAAACTATTGAACCGAGCAAAATTTCAGGATTTTACCCAACTGCTATTATTTGTACTCTTTTAGTAGCATTTGGTATCTTTTTGTTATATAAGAAATCAAGGCAAATTTTGCTCTGATAGTACAATTTGTGGAATATCTGTTTTTTTGTTGTAAAATTTTAGTAATAAAAATATGCCTCTTATTCAAATAAAAAATATTACCAAACAATTCTCCAACCATTTAGCATTAGATGAGGTTTCGTTTGAGATTGAGAAAGGTAAAATTTTCGGGCTTTTGGGTCCGAATGGCGCAGGAAAGACGACTTTGATTCGCATTCTAACACGAATTACTGTTCCCGATAAAGGCGAAATTGTTTTCAATGGAAAACCGTTGTCTGAGAAAGATTTAGAACAGATTGGCTACCTGCCGGAAGAGCGCGGACTGTACAAAAAAATGGAAGTGGGAGAACAAGCCCTATACTTAGCTCAACTGAAAGGTGTGCCATACCATGAAGCGCTAAAAAGACTTAAATTCTGGTTCAGAAAATTTGAAATCGAAGGCTGGTGGAAAAGAAAAGTAGAAGAACTCTCTAAAGGGATGCAACAAAAAGTGCAGTTTATTACCACCATTATCCACGAGCCGCAACTGCTTATTTTAGACGAACCTTTCAGCGGATTTGACCCCATCAATACAAACCTGCTGAAAGAGGAGATTTTGTTGCTGAAAGAGAAAGGCGCTACGATCATCCTTTCTACTCACAATATGGCTTCAGTAGAGGAAATATGTGACGATATCGTATTGATTAACAAAGCAAAAAAAATATTGAACGGGAATATTTCTGAGGTTAAAAATCGTTTCAAGAAAAATCGTTTTATTATTGAAATCGAAAAAAATAATTACAATAATAATATAGAATTGCCTCACTATTTTACAATTATAGAGCAAACAGAAAATCCTTATTCGGTTCTTTTTCAGATTCAGCTATCGCAGGAGACCTCCTCTAATGAACTTTTATCTTTTTTTATGGCAAAAGGAAATATCATCTCTTTCCAAGAACAATTACCCTCAATGAATGAAATTTTTATTGAACAAGTGAATTTAAATAATGGTTAATGGTTAGTGGTTAGTGGTTAATGGTTAATGGTTAATGATTAATGGTTAATGATAAATGATTTAATGATTATAAAATATATAAATATTAAAATATGAACAAAGTAAAACTAATTATTGTTCGTGAGTATATGACAAGAGTGAGGAAAAAGTCGTTCATTATTATGACGATTTTAGCGCCCATTCTTATGGCAGCGCTTATAATTACTCCTGTTGTGATTGCAAAAAAAACCTTGGAATCGCAAAAACAAATGAACGTTTTAGTGGTTGATGATAATGATTTTTTTATCAATAAACTGGAAGAGAACACTCGAGCAACTTTTACTTATCGTTCGGGCGAGATTAGCGAGTTTAAAAAAGAACTTTTTACCGAAAATTATGATGCTGTTTTACATATCGTTAAAAGTAACTCCACACTCAAAGCCAACCTCTATTTTGAAAAAGACCCACCCTCACGGTTTCTCCCCGATTTAGAAAGCCAGTTAGATAAACAACTGTTTGACAAATTGTTAATGGATACTTTTAATATCCAACCGAAACAGTTTGAAATGTTAAAACAAACCACACAAGCCCATATCACAAGTATTAAAATTGATGAGTTTGGTAATGAAAAAACAAGTTTTGCATGGGTCAGTAAAATTGTGGGAATGGTATGTGGGTTAATTATTTACTTTTTTATTTTTATGTGCGCCCAACAAGTACTTAGAGGCGTGCTTGAAGAAAAAACAAACCGAATTATCGAACTCCTCATCTCATCTATTAAACCTATGCAACTGATGCTGGGGAAAATTGTTGGTGTTGCCATGGTGGGTTTGACCCAATTTGTATTGTGGATTGTTCTTACAATAATTTTGATTGTTGGAGTTCAGTTTGCAGCGCCTACCCTGTTTTCGGGCAGCACAGAAATGGTGGAGGCTACCTTGCAAACCCCAATGCCTGAAAATACACTCGATTCCATTGATGCACAACAATTTATACAGCAACACAATCTATTTGAACAGATTCAAAACTATTTCAATTTCTCATTTACAACACTGTTGCTTTGCTTTCTGTTTTATTTTATTTTCGGCTATCTTATCTATGCCTCACTATATGCAGCTGTTGGTTCGGCTGTGGATGCGGAAACCGACTCACAACAGTTTCTGTTACCGGTTACTATTCCGTTAATATTAACTATCATGCTGATCATGCCCATCTCAGAATCTCCTAACGGTTCTTTAGCGCTGTGGATGTCAATGATACCGTTAACCTCGCCAGTGGCGATGCTCATCCGTCTGCCATCAGGAGTGCCTCTATACGAGCTTGTTATATCAATGAGTTTGTGCGTTCTCTTCTTCTTTTTCTGCGTGTGGTTAGCAGCAAGAATCTATCGCGTCGGAATTTTGATGTACGGAAAGAAAAACACATGGAAAGATTTAGGAAAATGGATATGGCTATAGTTTTTATCAGTTTAGGAAGCAACCTCGGCATTAGAGAACAACATTTGATTCATGCAAAAAATGCTATACAAAAAGATATTGGAACTATTATTTCTGAATCTTCAATCTATGAAAACGATGCGGTTGGTTTTGATGGTAACCCATTTTGCAATCAGGTAATTAAGATTGAAACCATACTTTCTCCAAAAGACCTGTTACAAAAAACGCAAGAGATTGAAATAAAAATGGGACGCACACAAAAAACCACCATCAAAAATGATATGCCTGTTTATTCTAACCGAATTATTGATATTGACATTTTATTATATGATGATCTACAAATAAATACAGAAACACTAACCATTCCTCATCCCAAAATGAATGAACGAGAATTTGTGATGAAACCACTTGAAGAAGTCAGAAGCCGAACGCATTTAACCATTAATCATTAACCATTAATCATTAATCATTAACCACTATGAAAATCCCCCATACTTTTACCATCGTCTTCAGCCTTGTAATTCTATGCGCCATAGCTACATGGGTAGTTCCGGGCGGTAAGTATGCCCGAGAAACCGTGGAGATTGACGGATCACCACCCAGCAAGGTAGTTCCGGATTCTTTCCAATATACGGAAAGCGCCCCGCAAACATGGCAAATCTTCCTCTCCTTTTTTAAAGGGTTTTTACGAACGGCTGATATTATCTCTTTCATTTTTATGATTGGCGGCGCGTTTTGGATTATGAATGCTACCAATGCTATCAATATTGGCATTTTCAACTTTTTAAGAAGTACTGAAAAACTACAAAAACTCAAATTCTTTAAAAAAATTGGCGTAAATAATTTGGTAATTACGTTTATTATGATTATGTTTAGTCTCTTTGGCGCTGTTTTTGGTATGAGCGAAGAGACTATTGCTTTTATCATCATTTTTGTACCGTTGGCAATCTCAATGGGATACGATTCCGTTACGGGCGTGTTGATGTGCTATGTGGCAGCACACATAGGGTTTTCGGGCGCCATGCTCAATCCGTTTACGATTGGCATTGCACAAGGGATCTCCGGTTTGCCCACTTTTTCAGGCTTGGAATACAGAGCATTGTGCTGGGTTATTCTTACCATTATCGCCATTGCTTTTACCCTTTGGTACGCTCATCGAGTAAAGAAAAATCCAAAAAAATCTTTTATGTATGAATTGGATCGCTATTGGCGGGAAAAAACCGCTGCCACACAAGAGGTTAAAGAGATCCAAAAATCTTCATATTTTACATGGATTGTTTATGGAGTAGTATCCATTGCATTGATATATTGTGCGTTTACTTTCAATTGTAGCGCAATAACCATTGGAAATAGTACTGCTAATTTAATGATTTTCCCAATCATCGCTACTATCTTTATTCCATTTGGATTTTACTCTGCATACAAATCGGTTCACAGTTTTATTTTATCACTTTTGTTGTTAACTATTGTAGTTTTAGTTGTTGGCGTGTTGGGTTATGGGTGGTATGTTGGCGAAATTGCCGGCTTGTTCTTTGCCATGGGTATTGCAAGCGGTTTTGCATTCCATTTTAGTTATGACAAAGTAATCCGTTTATTTTTAGAGGGATGTAAAGATATTATGAATGCCGCTTTGGTGGTGGCTATTGCGGGTGGGATCATTATTATTTTGGAAGATGGAAAAATTGTTGACACCATTCTCTATGGGATTTCGCAAGCGATGGCAAGCGCAGGAAATGTTGGTTCGGTAGGCGCAATGTACTTGGTACAAACCCTTCTCAACATCATCATTCCTTCGGCTTCTGCCAAAGCTGCGCTCACAATGCCTATAATGGCGGAATTTTCAGATATTATTGGCGTTTCCCGTCAAATGACAGTACTTGCCTTTCAGTTCGGCGACGGGTTTACCAACATGATCACGCCCACTTCCGGAGTACTCATCGGTTGCTTGGGGATGGCGCGAATCCCTTTCTCCAAGTGGCTCAAGTTCTTCTTGCCGTTTTTACTCATCTTAATCATTTTTGGTTTTTTGTTGTTATTGCCACCGTTATTCTGGCATTTTAATGGATTCTGATATTAATATATTTCTATGTATAAAATTACTGTTTCAATCGCATTTTTTCTCATTTTGCTGATTCTGCCCAAAATTGGCTTTTCTCAGAAATTTTGTTATGATGTGGATTTACTTTTCTTTTTTGATAATCGGGAATATCACACCCCATATTCAGAATCACAAACTTTATTTAAAATTCGCTTATCACCCACAATTGGATTAAAATTAAATGATAAACATGAAGGCGTTCACAAGTTAATGGCGGGCATTCACTACTTACAACCCATCGGATCAACATACAGGAATTTAAAATTTTTCCCAACTATTTATTATCATTATGAATATAAGAATATTAACGGATATTTTGGCACAATTCCGTTCGTCAAGATGTTGCAACCGATTCCCGATTATTTGATGTGCGATTCTGTTGTTTACGATTATCCCAATATTCAAGGGGGACTGATTCAATATCAATCAAAGCATGGATTTGTTGAAATACAATGCGATTGGCGCGGACAACAAACAAAAACCCAACGAGAAGCTTATCGGTTGCTTTTAGATGGAGAATATCAATATCGTATTTTAAAAATCGGAGGTTTTTTAGTGTTAGGACATCTTGCCAACAAATCGTATCCTGCTAAAAAAGATGGGGTTTGCGATGAATTAGTAGTTAATCCTTATATCAAACTAGATTTTTCAACACTTACTCCATTTCGTTCATTTTATATCAAGTCAGGCTATATACTATCAATAAGTAGAGAGCGAATTACAGAATCAACCTTTATCAAACATGGCGCTGAAATTGAATTGTTCTTAAATTGGAGGTTTTTGGGAGTAAAGAATACATTTTATGTTGGAGAAAACCTATTTCCGTTGTATCCTAATTATGCGAGTTTATTGAATCGTGGATCTCCCTATTATCAATCAAAACTTTACAATCGAACAGATCTTTTTATTTATCTATATCGAAATAATTTTTTGAATTGCTATTTCTCATGGAATTTTCACATCGTTCCAAAATACAAAATCAATCATCAACAGCAATTAATTCTTTGCTTCAGTTTGGATAAAATGAAGCAGGATAAAGATTTGCGAGGGGTTTTTGATAAGTAATTGGTTCACAAAACATTTTCTACTTTTACTTCCATCCTTTCCAATACAAAATTATAATCTAGAGTTACCTTTCTCTTGTCATCTATCCGGTTAAGCAGAATCTCTTCGGCAAGAACATCCTCAACATGCTTTTGGATTGCTCTTTTCAAGGGACGGGCGCCGTAGTTGCTATCCCATCCCGCTTCGGAAAGGAACTCTTTTGCAGCTTCTGTAACTGAGACTTCCAAACCCAAAGAAGCAACCCGCTTCAACACTTTGTTCAGCTCTATTTCAATGATTTTCACTACTTCAGGTTTTTGCAGGCTATTGAAATAGACTATATCATCAATACGGTTTAGGAATTCGGGGGCGAAATTCTTTTTGAGGGCATTCTCTAGAATACTGTGTTCAACTTTGCCTTTATTTGCTTGTGTTGCAGATGTAGAGAACCCTATTCCGGTTCCGAAATCTTTTAGTTCGCGTGAACCAATATTAGAAGTCATAATGATGATTGTATTTTTGAAATCCACTTTTCTTCCTATACCATCTGTGAGTTGCCCATCATCAAAAACTTGTAGCAAAACATTGTACACATCATGATGTGCTTTTTCTATTTCGTCTAACAGCACAATTGAATAGGGTTTGCGGCGTACTTTTTCGGTAAGTTGTCCTCCTTCTTCATACCCCACATATCCTGGAGGTGCTCCAATTAATCGTGAGACGGTGTGTTTTTCCATATATTCGCTCATATCAAGTCTAATCATTGCGTCCTGAGAATCAAAGAGATAGTCTGCTAATACTTTAGCCAAATAAGTTTTACCTACGCCGGTTGGTCCTAAAAACACAAAAGTTCCAATCGGTTTGTTTGGATCTTTCAACCCAACTCTATTTCTTCTAATAGCTTTGGCAATTTTTAAAACTGCTTCATCCTGTCCAATTATTTTTCCTTCCAATTCCTGTGCCATGAGCATCAGTTTTTCGCTTTCATTTTTTGCGATACGTTTTACCGGCACACCGGTCATCATTGCAATCACTTCTGCAACATCTTCATCTGAAACTTTTGCACGATTAGTATTGGATTGATTTTCCCACTCTTTTTTGCTTTTTTCTAAATCTTCTTCAACTCTTTTAGCTGCATCCCGATAATCAGCAGCCAACTGAAACTGTTGGTTTGCCACTGCTTCATTTTTCAGATTTTGCAAATCTTCAATCTGTTTTTCAAGGTCTATAATCTCTTTTGGAACATGTATATTTGTAATATGTACTCGGGAACCGGCTTCATCCAATGCGTCAATGGCTTTATCGGGCAGGCATCTATCCGTAATATATCGTGTTGAAAGTGCTACGCATGCTTGCAAAGCCGCCTCTGTATAGCTCACCAAATGGTGGTCTTCGTATCGGTCTTTGATATTTTTCAAGATTTCTAATGTTTCATCCACAGTAGTGGGTTCCAACATTATCTTTTGGAAGCGTCTTTCCAATGCTCCATCTTTTTCAATATACTGCCGATATTCATCCAAAGTAGTAGCTCCAATACATTGAATATCACCGTTTGCAAGAGCAGGTTTAAACATATTGGACGCATCTAAACTTCCCGGAGGGCTTCCTGCACCTACCATAGTATGTAATTCATCAATAAAAAGGATCACATCTCGATTTTTTTCCAACTCTGCGACTATCCCTTTCATACGCTCTTCAAACTGCCCGCGATACTTGGTACCTGCAACTAAAGAAGCCATATCTAAACTTATAACTCGTTTGTTGAGTAAGGTACGTGATACTCTTCCTTGAGAAATTTTCATAGCAAGCCCCTCAGCAATAGCAGATTTTCCTACACCAGGCTCGCCAATGAGGACGGGATTATTTTTTTTCCTTCTGCTCAAAATTTGAGCGATACGCTCCAACTCTTTCTCACGTCCCACAATGGGGTCTAGTCTTCCTTCGGCGGCAAGTTTAGTTAAATCCTTGCCGAAACTGTCCAACATAGGTGTTGCACTTCGCTGCTGCCCTTTCTGTTTTTTACGAACTTGTCTCCGGTCATCTTCTTCATCGTCATAGTCGTCATCATCAGTTCCTGCCATTGCAGCACCGAACCCAACTGGGGGTTCCTCTGTTTTTAGATCGGAAAGAACATTTTCATAGGTCATTCCGGTTTTACGCAACAATGACTTGATTGCATTATTCACTTCAGTTCGACCATCTTTCAAAATAGCCAGCACAAAGTGGATCATCTCAATATATTCACTTCGACACTCTTTTGAAACTAAATAGGCTAAACGGAAAAGATTTTCGGTTAAGACGTTAAACTTAACTGTATCAACTGTTGATTCACCTTTATACTCATTCTTTTCCAGTATTTCCTGAATTTGTGTACATAATTGTGCCGTATCAATTTTATACAAATCACAAATTTGTTGAACTGTATTGAAAGAAGTTGTTTTAAAGATGGAAAGGGCCACATGCTCTACGCTAACAGAATTGTATCCATATTTAACTGCAAATATTTTCGCCTCTTCCAAGGCATTTTTCATCTCTTCGGAAAACTTAAAATTCATCTATCTCAATTTAAAACTTTGTTAATAACAATAATAGTGCCAAAATATTGTATGAAGAAAAGTTGTATTCTTGCAGCCTCAATAAAAAAACAATGAAAATTATCCAAAATATCCTTGTTTCAGAAGACATTATTAACGAATATTTTTGCTGCGACCTTAGTTTATGCGGCGGAATGTGCTGTATTGAAGGTGATGTGGGCGCCCCGCTTGAACCCGAAGAAATATCAGATTTGGAAGATAACTACCCTATCTTTAGAAAATATATGACAGAAGAAGGAGTGCAAAAAATAGATAAAAACGGAACTTTTGATTATGACATGGAAGGATCTTTCGTTACTCCGCTTTTAAAAGATGAAAGTTGTGCTTTCGTTTTTTTTGAAAACAACATTGCCAAATGCGCCATCGAAAAAGCATTCTTTAAAGGCGAAATTGATTTTCAAAAACCAATTTCATGCCATTTATATCCTATCCGTGTTAAAATTTTGCCGGATTATCAAGCGTTAAACTACCACCGATGGGGTGTCTGCCAATCTGCCTGCAAAAAAGGAGAAACACTCAAATTGCCACTCTATCAATTTTTAAAAGAACCTCTTATCAGAAAATATGGAGAAGATTGGTACTCCGAACTAAAAAAAAGCGCTACCTCTTGACAAACGATTAAATATTTTATTTTCGCCACAAATTCTTACATTATGATAGTAGCAATTATTCTCTCCATTTTTTTATTAACCCCATTCTTTGTCATAACCATTTTTCGTAAATCAAAAGTCGGTAAAAGTATTGGTACTGTGATTATGGCTTATGCTGTGGGGGTTATCATGGCATTATTTTTTTGGCTTTCAGATATGTTTTCTATAAACGTGCTTTCAATAAACAAAGTTGATTTAAAGGAGCTACAGGATTTGTTGATGAAGATCTCAGTTCCTTTAGCCATTCCGCTGATGTTGTTTAGCTCTAATTTCAAGTTGTGGGCTAAATCTTTGCCCAAAGCAGTTACTGCGCTTTGCACCGGCGTAGCGGCAGTTGTAGTGGCTGTGGTGATATCATTTCTGATTTTTAAGAATAAAGGAATCACCGATTTAAATAAAATTGCCGGTATGATGACCGGACTCTATACCGGTGGAGCTATGAATTTTGCAGCCCTAAAGAGCATTTTAAAAACCGATGAAACCATCGCCACACTTACATCTACCTTAGAAATGATTATCATTTTTCCGTTCTTGTTGTTTATTACCGCAGGGGGCTATAAATTATTTCGTTTGCTTTTGCCTTTTAAAGACCCGTTAGTGGTTGTAGATAAAAATGACCCAAATGATCATTCGGTATTAGTCGATGTGGAAGATTATAATAAGATGTTCTCAAAAAAAATATTTCCAAAAACGATGCTTGGATTTCTGCTGTCGGTCGGTTTTCTCGTTATTGGGGCAGGACTTTCATTGCTCATTACAGGTAAATTAAACGAATTGGTAGTTATTTTCACCATCACTACCTTAGCTATTCTTGCCTCTTTTAATGAAAAAATACGAAACTTGCCCAAAACTTTCGAATTAGGAATGTTCTTTATATTGATATTCAGTGTAATAATGGCTTCTCAATTTGATGTTAGCAAACTCAACTCCGAAGCAATAAAAATTTTTCTCTTTGTGTTAAGTATCTCCTTGTTTGTTATTATTTTGCACGTTATTTTATGTCGAATTTTCAAAGTTTCCGGCGACTTGTTTACCGTAGCCATCATTGCTTTAATCTGTTCTCCGCCTTTTGTACCCCCAATAGTTGCCGCAATGGGAAATCGTAAAGTGTTGATTAGCGGAATCACAATTGGGCTTGTAGGGTACGCTGTTGGAAACTATTTGGGAACCGGAATCGCCTATTTGTTGGGACTGTTTTAGTGACAAGTTACGAGTTACAAGTGACAAGAATTTTATTAATCTAAAAATAAAAGATGTTGCAGAGCGTTTTACAACTTGCAACATCTTTTTGTCATTATATGAATTACCGAAAGTTTTTATTCGTTTTTTTTCTAACTTTTTCATTTGTATTGACAAATGCACAAGTTGCAAAATACAGCAACGAATTTCTTTCTTTAGGGATTGGCGCACGAGGTTTAGCGATGTCAAACACAATGGTATCCATTTCTAACGACGTTTCTGCAGCCTATTGGAATCCTGCAGGTTTGGTGCGCATGGAACGCCCCTACCAATTAGCTGCCATGCACGCTGAATATTTCGCCGGTATCGCAAAATATGACTACATCGGCGCGGGATATAGAATTGACAACAAACAAGCCGTAGCTTTCACATGGATCCGATTCGGAGTAGATAATATAATGAATACAACCGAATTGATTGACAAACAAGGAAATTTTGACTATAATAAAATAACCTATTTTTCAGCCGCTGATAATGCATTTTTAATAAGCTACGCCTATAATTTTGAGAAAATTGCAGGACTCTCGGTGGGCGCTAATGCCAAAATTATTCGCAGAACTATTGGAAAATTTGCCGGCGCATGGGGATTCGGATTAGATGTTGGAGTACAATATAATTACAAAGGATGGCAAGTGGGCGCCATGTTAAAAGATGCTACATCCACTTTTAATGCGTGGAGTTACAATTTAACTGACAGAGTGAAAGAAGTGCTTGAAGCTACCGGAAACGAATTGCCAAAAAATGGATTAGAGTTAACTGTCCCAAAACTAAATATTGGAGCCGGAAAATATGTGGAATTTGGAAAAGGTTTTAACGGAACATTTGCCTTAGATTTTGATTGGACTTTCGATGGAAAAAGAAATACGTTGATTAAGAGCAAACCACTCTCTATTGACCCCCACCTTGGAATGGAGTTTGCTTACAAAAATATTGTTGCAATAAGAACAGGTATTGGAAACTTCCAACAAATTCCTTATTTCGACGGAAAAAATAAATTCTCATGCCAAATTAATCTTGGAATTGGTGTGGGAATCAAAGATATGGTTTTTATTGATTATGCTTTTACCGACTTGGGTAATCTTTCTATTGCATTGTATTCGCATGTCTTTTCTCTTAAAGTAACGATTGATTCTTTCAAAAGTAAAAAGAAAAAGGACAATTGATAAGTTCAACTTTCTCTTCTTTCTAAATTATAAATCAATAAATTGGTAAAAAAAAACTATCTTTTTTACCAAAAAATGGTTGCATTCAATATTTTTCTACTTTTGCTGCCAATTATATTTAATACAAAATAATTATGAAAAAAATCTATCTTTTTCTTTTAAGTATTTTTTTTCTGAATCTTTTTTCTCTTAACGCTCAAAACACAGATGGTACTGATTTTTGGGTAACGTTTGGAGGAAACTATCTTACTAATATGTATAATGCAAATCAAGTTAATCTGCAAATACGTATTGTATCCAGAGATAATCCTACTTGGGTAAAAATTGAGTTTACCGAAACAGGTTATACCGAAACCTATTCTTTACCTGCCAATAAAGTAGAAACTATTAATTTAGGATCTGCTCAAAAACTTGCAGCCTACAATAATTATAGTTCAACTACGCAAAATCAAAAAAGTATTCATATTACCAGCGGCGAACCTATTACCGCTTATGCCATGAATGCGGCTCAAAATTCTACAGATGCTACTAATATTTTACCTATTACAGCTTTGGGTAATGAATACTACCAAATATCATACAGAGCCAGATCCAATAATGTTCGTGATGCGTATGCAGTGATTGCTACTGAACCTCAAACTCAAATAAGACATAATGGCGCTCTTGTTACCACACTTGTTAATGTTGGAGATGTTTATTATAGAACTAGCGCCAGCTCAAACCCAAGTATGACCGGCGCTCATGTAGAAGCTGACAAACCGGTCGCTTTTTTTGCACTTTGTCAAGGCGCATTTATTCCGTATGGAACCACTCTTGGTGGCGATCATTTAATGCAACAGTTGTCGCCCGTAAACACATGGGGCAAGAAATTTTTCGTTCCGGTTTCCGGTTCCGGTCCCGATAGGGTACGTGTTGTGGCATCTAAATCCGACACATACATTACACTAAATGGCGGGACACTTATTACTTCAAATGTAGAAAATGCAAAAACTACTTTAGCTGATCCTTTGGGACCCGGCGATTATGTTGAGATTGAAGTAAATTCCACTAATTCAGGTTGCTATATACATGCTACTGAACGAATAGGGGTTTGTACTTATCTTAAGTCTCAAACCAGTGGCGGATCTCATCAATCTGATCCTGCTCAAGCCTGGCTCCCCGCCATTGAACAAACAGCCCCCGAAGCGATGCTCGCCCCCTTTATTCCCGATAACAGCTTCGGAGGCAATTCGATGTTGACCCCGGGAAATGGCGGAAAACATTTCGCCTTAATTATTACCCCTACTGCAACAAAAACAAATACAGAAGTATTCGAAAATAAAACTCCCAAAAGTTTGGTAAATGCAAACTGGAAAGATAATACCTTTGCAGGGATGTCATATTATCTGCTGCAATTAACCAATGATGCTGATATTGCATACGAATTCTTTAACCCCGCAAAACTTTTGGTTATGGGGTATGGAATCGGAGATAACGAATCTTACTACTATCTCGGCTTCTCCGCACAAAGAGATTTAGATGTTACTTTTTCTATTGATGATGAGAATATTTGGGAGGAAGATGTGATTTGTAAACATTCCATCATTATCAGCGCAGAAATTGATGATAATGATGTGGAAGATGTTACATGGGATATTGATGGAGAAAGAATTGAAGACTTTAACGGGCTTTTTACATGGCCCTATGAGTTAGAGTTTCCTACAGGAAATTACATCATTCAGATGAACTATACCCTTGATGGTCCACGCACTTTTACTAGAACATTGAAAATTGGGGGAGAGATATCCGCTTCCGAATCTCCGGCAGGATGGGGTAACGTTACAGGAACAGGTTGCTTTGAAGCCGGTACCACGGCTACATTAACTGCCACTCCATCAGATTATATGTATAGATTTTTGAATTGGACTAACGATGACGGAATCTCGGTTTCTACTGATCAAACCATTTCATTCACAGTAACCGGAGACAGTACGCTGACTGCTAACTTTGAACTAAATACTTTCAATGTAAATCTGTCGGCAACCCCATCTATCGGAGGAACAACTTCCCCTGATCTTGAAGATATTCTTTACGGTACGGAAATTACCGTAACAGCATCCCCCGAAGATTGCTACAATTTTATCAATTGGACCGCAAATGGCAATGAAGTTGAAACCGAACTTGATTTTACTTTTATTATCACAAGTGATACTACTTTGGTGGCTAACTTTGAAATTAAAAAATTTACCATTGATTTGTCGGAAGATCCATCAGGCTCCGGATGGGTTTCAGGCGGTGGATTAAATATTGATTGCGGCAAAAAAATAACTGTTCGTGCTTTCGCCGACCCATACCACAATTTTGTAAACTGGACGGAAAATGGCGATATTGTTTCTCCTACCGTTGATTATGAATTTACTGTAAGTGGAGATCGGTTTTTAGTGGCTAACTTTGAACCCAAAAAATACAACATCACCCTTACAGCCTTAGTTGGCGGGAGTGTTAGTGGAAATGGTACAAACATTCCTTACGGAGAATCATTTACCGCTGAAGCTTTCCCCGACACACACTACAAATTTGGATATTGGTCGGAAGCGGAAAACGGATTGCCTGTTACTTCTGATAATCCATATATTATTCCTTTAGTTAACCGTAATCTTAATCTGATTGCTCACTTTATTCCTGAAACTTATACTATTACAGTTATTTCTGACCCAAAAGAGGGAGGGCTTGCTTTTAGCAACGGCACTACTTTCAATTTTTACGATGATGTTATCGTGTGGGTTGAAGAAACATTTATCGGCTATGCTTTTGCCGGTTGGACAAAAGATGGAGTTCCTGTCTCAATACAGGAAAGAGATACTTTTAAAGTTACGGAATCTTGTACTTATGTTGCTAATTTCGTTAAGAAAAGCTACGAAATTTCTGTAGAAGCAAACCCGAAGTGGGGAGGGATCGTTTCAGTTTTAGGAGACAAATTGTTTTATGTTCATGGAGAGGAAGTAACCGTAAGCGCTAAACCCGCACCTGAATTTGACCCCATCTTTGAATTTGTAAACTGGACAGAAAATGGAGTATGGGCTTCCGACAGCGCTAATTATACATTTACCGTTACCTGCGCCCGCCATTTGGTGGCTAATTTTAAGTATAAAACCTACGAAGTTATTGTGGAAGCAAATCCCGACATCGGAGGTGAGGTTACCGGTGGCGGGATCTATTCCCATGGAGATAAAGTAGTTGTTTCGGCAGAAGCTTACACCGGATACAGTTTTATTAACTGGACTGAAGAGGGCGTGCCGCAATCCTCTGTACCCGATTATGATTTTAACATTACAGACTCCCGCCTTTTGACAGCCAACTTTGAATTAAAAGCTTTCAAAGTGAACTTGTCGGCAAACCCACACCCAGGCGGCGACGTGGATGCCGATATTGATATTACCGGTTTTATTCCCTATAATACACTAATTACCGTATATGCTTATCCTAAACCCAATTACCATTTCGTGAATTGGACAGAGAATGGTGATGTAATAAACGGAGCAGGAGATGTATATCAGTTCCCTGTTATCAATAACCACGATTTAGTTGCTAATTTTGAAAAAGATACTTACGATATTGTTCTTTTGTCAGCCCCTCCCCAAGCGGGAACATTGGGAGCCGATATTCCCCTTACAAATATTCCTCATGGAACACAAATAACAGTATTTGCAACTCCCAATAATCCATTTTTTACTTTTTTAAATTGGACAGATACAGACGGCATAGTAGTGTCACCGGGACCTAACTCTAATTATACATTTACGGTAACAGGACCAGATACGTTGGTTGCAAATTTTAAAGCAGAAACCCATCTCATTACCGTATCGGCAGATCCTGATGCGGGTGGCTCCGTTTCCGGCGGTGGCACCTACGAACACGATGCTGAAATTACGATATCGGCAAGTACCGATGAATGCTATGACTTTTTATATTGGACAGAAGCAGATACAATATTTTCTTATGAAACAGATTTTCAAATTATTGTAGATTCAGACAGAGATTTTGTGGCTGTTTTTGAAATTAAGAATTTTATGGTTACGGCGCTACCAAATCCGGAAGAGGGCGGTACGATTTCCATGGATAATGTTCCGATGGACACAGTTTACATAGACTGTGGAGACAAAATTACCCTAATAGCCACACCCGAAATTGGCTACCGTTTTGTGGGCTGGACAGAAAATGGGATCCCCGTTCATCCTCTTCCATCCTATACTTTTGATGTTAAAGAGCCTCATCATCTCATCGCAAATTTTGAGTATGTAACCTGCACAATTACCCTTTTGGTGGATCCTCCTTTTACGGGAACTGCTGAAACAAGCGGAGTCTATCCCTTAGGTTCCGAAATCACAGTTCATGCAACCCCATTCATTGAATATCAATTTGTGAACTGGACCGAAAATGGCAAAGTGGCTTCAATTGTGGCTGATTATACTTTTATAGTAGAGGGAGATAGAGAATTAACCGCTCATTTTGACTGGAAAACTTTCGAAGTTACTATTTCCGCCGATCCTACCTATGGTGGCGATGTGGATGCCGATATTGACCTTACACTTCCTATTCCTTACAATACAGAAATAACCGTATATGCCTATCCCAGAGCTAATTATCATTTTGTAAATTGGACAGAGGATGGAGTGGTAATCCCCGGTGCCGGTGACGTATATCAGTTCCCCGTTATTAATAACCATAATTTGGTTGCTCATTTTGAAGAGGATACTTATGAAATTATTCTTTTGGTAAATCCGTCCCAAGCGGGAACAACGGGCGCAGACTATCCCCTTAATGATGTTCCTCATGGAACGCAACTTACCATATTTGCAACGCCACTAAACGGATTTTTTACTTTCTTAAATTGGTCAAGAAAAGATGGCACAATCGTATCGCCCGGTCCTAATTCTAACTATACATTTACAGTAATTGGTCCCGATACTTTGGTTGCCAACTTCCTGACTGAAACATTCGATATCACTTTATTGAAAGAACCGGACGAAGGCGGTACGGTGGCGTGTGATATGGATCTTGACGATATTCCTTACTTATCGCTGATAACCATCACTGCAACTCCCGACCCATGCTACGATTTTGTATGCTGGATGGAAGCCGATACCGTATTTACTTACGAGCCCGAATTTCAAATTATTGTTGATGCAGAGCGTACTTTTACCGCTGTTTTTGAGATAAAGACGGTAATGGTTACCGCCATAGCCGATCCGGATGTGGGCGGCACGGTCTCTATTGACACGGTTTACATTGATTGCGGAGAGTTTACCGTAACAGCCACTCCGGAAATCGGATACCGGTTTATTAACTGGACTGTAAACGGTGATGTTGGTCCTACCAACCCTGTTTATACGGCTATTTTTACGGACACCACCCATTTGATTGCGAACTTTGAGTATGTTACCTACGTAATTAATTTATATCCAAGCCCATTTGGTCATGGTACTGCTTATGAAAGCGGCGTTTATCCTTTGGGATATGAATTAACCGTTCACGCACAAGCCAACCCCGGATATATGTTTTTACACTGGACCGAAGAGATTGAAGAGGAACTTGATACGGTTTCAACGATTGCCGATTATACTTTTATCGTGGACAGAGACCGTGATTTGACGGCTCATTTCACAACCGATTCACTTGATGTCATTTTATTTGTGAATCCGATGATTCCTTTGGGCGGAACGGTGGTAGGTGGCGGACTCAGAATTCCTTACGGAGAATGGACCGACATTTTGGCGACCCCCGAACCTCATTTTGAATTTGTAAATTGGACTATTAAAGAAACCGGTGCAATATTTAAAAACGATGCCTCCTATTCCTTTCCGGTAATCCAATCTTTAAATTTGGTGGCTAATTTTAAGATAAACAAATACGAAATCACCCTCACCCCTAACCCAACAAGTGGCGGCGATGTGGAAGGTGCCGGAAGCTATGATTTTGGAACTTCCATAACCGTAACAGCTATCCCAGCCTTGCATTATGATTTTGACAACTGGACAGAAAACGATGGGGTGGTCTGGGTAACAGAAGATTATCCATTTACAGTAGAAGGACCCCGCGATTTGGTAGCGAACTTTACTCCCAAAAATTATACTATTAACTTGTATATGATTCCGGGAACCGGCGCAGGAACTGTGGAAGGCGCCGGCATCTACGCTTATAATACCCTTGCAACCATAATTGCTGTACCCGCAGAATTTTACACCTTTTATGGATGGACTTATGAAGATGGTACCCTATTTTCACCTGAAGATACCTGTAAGTTTTTAGTAGCCGGTAATCTGGATTTGTGGGCAAACTTTACTATTGATACCTACAGCGTCAGCGTTACGGCAGATCCTGAACCAGGAGGTACGGTTTCGGGTATTGGCAGCGGGATTCCCCGTAATACTCCGTGGATAATATCTGCAATAGCCAATTCTCATTACAGTTTTGCCTATTGGACTTCGGAGGGCGAAGATCAGCCTGTGCCTTACAATCCTCATAATTTTATTGTTACATGTGATACCGCCTGGGTAGCGCACTTTACCCCCAATAATTATGAAGTAACCGTATCGGCTTCTGTGGGTGGAACGGCTTATGGTGCAGGATTTTTCCCCTATTTAGATTTAGTAACCGTATGGGCAGAAGCCGATGATGGCTACCATTTTAAATATTGGAAAGAAGGGGAAGAAATACTTCCTTTCGGTGCAACCTATCAGTTTATCATTGAGGGGGATCGTGATTTAATCGCCATTTTTGAAAAAAATACTTATACCATCTATGTCTCTGCCAATCCATCTACCGGTTGCTGGGCAGCGATTGAGGGAGGCGGAACAGAATTTGAACACGATACCTATATCACGCTATTGTCAGGATCTAATGAATTTTATACATTTGATAACTGGACAGAAGAGGAGACCGGTAATGTAATTGCTTATACTCAAAGTTTTGATTATCAGGTAACCCATTCTTGTCATTTGATTGCCAACTATATTGCTAATTCATATACCATTACTCTAATTGATGACCCGTCGGGCAGCGGACTTCTTTCCGGTGGCGGCGTTTTTACTTACGGAGCAACAACAACTATTTTGGCTGAACCTGAGATTTGCTACGACTTTGTTGAATGGAAAGAAGCGGGTACTACATTTTCACTTGTGCCCCAATTTACAATTACCGTTGAGGGAGATCGTACTTTTTATGCTATCTTTTCGAAACAACCACTCACAATCACTACTTCCGCAACTCCACCTGAGGGCGGAACCGTTTCGGAGGGATATGAAGCGTTGCCTTGCGGAACAGAAATTACCGTTCATGCCTATCCCGAAATGGGGTACATCTTAGAAAAATGGACCATAAATGGCGATTCCGTTTTTAATGAAGTTGATTACACATTTACCCCAATGGAATCGTGCGAGTTGGTGGCTCATTTCTTATTTGTAACCCGTAAAATTACGCTTATTGCCAATCCGAATGATGCCGGTTCTGTTTCCGGCGGCGGTGATCATCCTGTTGGAAAAGAGATTACCGTATCGGCAATGGAAAAACCGGAATACACATTCGTAAACTGGACAGAAGATGGCGAAGAGGTCTTCAAAAAAGCTGATTATAAGTTTGTAGTGGAAAATGATCGGATTTTGTATGCGAATTTCAGACCCAGTACGCTTGACATTATCCTTACGGCAGAGCCTCCGGAAGGCGGCACAGTTGAGGGCGGCGGGGAAAATTTTGAGTACGGAACAATGATAACCGTGTATGCTTATGCCAACAATAGTTACGATTTTGTGGGTTGGAAAGAGGATGGCAGTATTGTTTATCCACACGCGGAATACAGATTTCCTGTAACATGTTCCCGTAATTTAGTCGCTTGTTTTGAACTGAAAAAATTCAATATCACTCTGAGTGCAGATCCGGTTGAGGGCGGAACCGTTGAAGGTGGCGGGGAAAACATCCCTTGTGATTCGGTAATAACTGTAAACGCGATTCCAAATCCAAACTGCTATTTTACATACTGGACTGAGGGGAATGATACTGTGTCTTCAATTGCTAAATATTCGTTTACCGTAAAGAAAAACCGTACTTTAGTGGCTAATTTCATTGAAAGTTTCTGTAACATTACCGTTTCGGCAAATCCTGAAGAGGGTGGCATTGTTTGGGGTGGAGGAACCGATATCCCTAACGGACAAACCATTACTGTATCAGCACAAGCTAACGAAGATTATGAGTTTTTAAACTGGACACTTGGGGATGAAGTAGTTTCTGAAAATTTGGATTATCCTTTTAAAGTAACAAAATCCTGTCATTTGGTTGCAAATTTTAAGATGACAACATTTCTTATTACGGTATCAGCAGAACCTATCGAGTACGGAACTGTTTCAGGAGGTGGCGAGTTTCCTTTTGGGAAAGAGACAACTGTATCGGCAACTCCTTACCAGGGCTATATATTTGAAAACTGGACAGAAGCAGGCAAAGTGGTTTCTACAGATGCAAAATATACTTTTACTGTAAATGAAGCAAGAAATTTAGTCGCTAATTTTGAGTTATTCGCTTACACAGTGAATGTTGAAGTGAATGATAGTGATTTTGGAGAAGCCACGGGCGGAGGTAAATATCAAACCAATGAAATTGCACATGTTTTTGCGATTGCAAATACCGGTTACTCATTTGCAAATTGGACAATCAATGATTCAATTGTATCTGTTTCAGAAGAATACGAATTTTCCGTTATTGAAGATATTACTATTGTTGCCAATTTCTATGCACTGGATTTTGACACGTATGCTGCAACACTTTGGGACAATACTTTTATGCTGAATCTTAATAAGCTGGCTGCAAAAAACTACAATATAGTAGGCTGTAAATGGTTCAAAAACGGTGTTGAAGAAGAGATTACAAATACTATTAATGAATTTAGTTACTCGGCAGGACCCAATAGTTATGATAAATTAGACTTAGACCCCAACTACTATTACTTTAGGTTAACCACAAAAAACGGCAGCATCTTATACTCTACTAAAAAGATACTCAACGAATACCATTTTGAGTTTTCATCACCTAATAACCAATTGTTTGTTTATCCAAACCCGGCGTGGGCGGGCAGTTCGTTTACCATTGAAGGGACTGTTACAAACACTCCGATAGAGGTATTTAACCAATATGGGGTTTGTCTCAGCAGAACGGTTGCCACCGGCGCGATAACAACACTTACACTCGACCTCCCGGTGGGACTCTATTTTATTCGAAATGACAACAAGGAAGCAAAAATTGCAATTTTAAGAAGATAGAAGTTTGAAGATAGAAGTCGGAAATGTCACTATATTTCATTTTTTTAATATTTTTGCCGCAATTAATATTTAGTTCAAATGGTTATGAAAAAATACTTTTATCTTCTTTGCATTTTTTTTCTAAGTGCTTTTTCTGTACACGCACAAAATTCTGATGGAACCGATTTTTGGGTAACCTTTGGAAAAAACTGGCGAACCTCCCAACCCGGAACCCTTGAATTACAAATACGAATTGTATGTAGGGATTTACCCACTGCAGTAACCATTCATTTTACCGAACTGGGAACTTCGGAATCTAGAACCCTTGCCCCACGAGAAGTATGGACTCATAAGCTAAATTCTACTCAATTAAATGCTTCCTATAATGAAAATGCAGTAACAGCAGGTAAAAAAACTATTCATATCACCAGTGATAATCCTATTACTGCTTATGCTTTGAATCAATTTCCACAGTCAACCGATGCAACCAATATTTTGCCTATAACTGCTTTGGGTAATGAGTATTATCATATTTCATATAAACCCGGATCGGATAATTATGATGCCTATGCTGTTGTTGCTACAGAGAATAATACTCATGTAGTACATAACAATCTTCCTGCGGCTACATTGAATCAAGGGCAGGTTTATTACAGAACAGGTATTGATTACACCGATGACATGACCGGCGCTCATATAGAGGCTGATAAACCTGTCGCTTTTTTTGCACTTAATCAAGGAGTCTTCGTTCCTTATGATTTGCCTTCTTATGATGTCTCCCGTGATGTTTTGTTTCAGCAATTAGCGCCTGTAAACACTTGGGGCTATAATTTTTTTATGCCGGTTTCAGATCTTACGTGCAAACCTTCTTCTGATTATCCTGGGTGTAATTTCACAAATACTAAAGATAGAGTACGCATTGTGGCATCTCAAGATGGTACAAATATTACACAAACAGGAGGCATATTACAATATCCTCCGGGTGGTAAAACAAGCCTTACTAATTTACTTGCCGGGCAATGGGTAGAATTGGAAATTTCGCTTCTTTCTAATGGTTGCTATATCCAAGCTGATAAACCGGTTGGAGTTTGTACTTTTCTTGCTTCAAAAGCTTATAATAATGGATACTTTTCTGATCCTTCTCAAGCATGGCTTCCTGCTATTGAACAAACCGCTTCCAAAGCCATGATAGCGCCTTTTGTTCCTAGCTCAACTAACCCTATCTTGAAAAGCCATAACGCTTTAATTATTACACCCACGCTAACAAAAAACAACACCACAGTTTCTATTGGTGGAGCAGCCGCAGTGCCTTTGAGTGGTGGAAGCTGGCGAGACAATACCGTTTCAGGTTACTCTTTCTATGTGATGCCATTAGCTGCTAGTTCTTCTTTATCCTATTATTTTACTAATAAAGCAAAACTGTTTGTGATGGGGTATGGAACCGGAGATGCCGAATCCTATTATTACTTGGGCTATTCTTCCATGCGCAATCTTTCTGCTGCTTTTTATGCCAACGATATCCATTATCAGGACCTGCCTGATGAACTTTTTTGCGATGACTTTATCGATTTTAGCGTCAATATTGAAAACCTGAACAACACACCCAATAGTTTGAAATGGTATATTGATGGCGCCGAACATCCTGAATTAGTTGATCTTCAAGATTGGAACTATCATTTTACACCCGGCATACATCCCATTAAAATGTGGGTTTATTATAATGACGGCTCATCAGAAAATATAGAAAGTGACATCCATATAGGTGGCAAAATTTCAGTTACTGTATATAACGGAGAAGGGGGTACCATTGAAATTGTTAACCCTCCCGACGACAATTGCTATCTACCTGGCGCCTCCGCTACTTTAATCCCGCACCCGGACATCAGTTATAGATTTGATAAATGGGTGGATGAAAATACCGGAACCGAGTATTTTAACGACCCTTTTACTTTCAACGTTAATGATAATCGCGTTTTAACTGCTTACTTTGTGTTAGATGTTGTTTCTCTTATCTTGTCAGCCAACTATCCCAATATGTCAACCCTTTCCTGCGATTTATCGAATTGCACCTATAATATTGGAGATTGGGCAATCATTTCGGTAGATGATTTTGATGAAGACTGTTACACTTTTATTGAATGGACAGACGACGACGACAATTTTGTCTCTTCTGCGCTCTCTTTTAGTCTTGAAATCACAGAAGAAGCTCCGCGCAACCTCGTTGCCAACTTCGAGATTTTTGTTTACGACATCACGGTATCCCTTTCCGATCCCGCTGCGGGCATTCTTACCTACAGCCTCAACTCCGGTCCCTACTTGCCTCTCAACT
>JAITUN010000265.1 GCA_031286285.1 Bacteroidales bacterium
AACGGCGACCACATGAGTATGTACGGCGTAAACGCCGGCATTCCAAAAACACTTGTGCGCCACATAATAAAACATTCAGCGGAAACCACTGAAAATCATTCATTAAAACAAGTGCTGGAAGACATCTTAAAAACCCCAATAAGCCCCGAACTCCTCCCTCCTAAAGATGGCGAAATAACCCAACAAACCGAAGAGATAATAGGCTCCTATGAACTACACGACTTTTTCCTATACCACAAACTTCGCCACGGGCGCACACCCGCACAAATCCTCAAACTAGCCCAACTAGCTTTCGCCCAAAAATACCCGCCCGAAGAAATACAAAAACGACTGCAACAATTCCACAGCCGATTCACCACACAGCAATTCAAACGCAACTGCCTGCCTGACTCACCAAAGATAGGCTCAATATCCCTGTCTCCGCGCGGAGATTGGCGTATGCCCAGTGATGTCCACTTGAAATAGTTCAGCCCTTGTGGTTTAATATATTTTATCCTGACTTTGACACCTAAAAAATGGAAGTGACCCCGCAAGACGGCTTTTGGGCTATCTTAGCGGGGTTTATTTTTGAAAAAACATGGAATAAATATACTAATTTTGTGGCGGACTGATAATCTAAAAACCTTTGATGCTTGCAACCACGTTTTTAATGTCTGCTTGTGTGCGGAACTTTTGCCCGAAGTCTATGCCAAACAAAGAGCCGACCTCATGAAGGACATCGTCATTATAATCAAACATATAAACATTATCCTTTAGGTGTGAACAGCATGATTTAGAGAGACTATCCAAAATCTTGGTTGTCGAAAACAAATTTTTCAGATTCATTTGCAAAAGCCTTATTATCACAAGTGCAACAAAGCAAATCAAAAAATGAGCTTCGATGCGGTCTTGACGGGAAACTCGAACCGGTCGCGCTTCCAGGTCGGATTTTGAAACTTTGAAGGTTTCCTCTATCCGCCAAAGCCCTTTATAGGTGTCAATTATCCACTCGTCACTTTCGAAATGGCGGCTGCTTACAATAACATAGTAGCCGTCATATTTTTCATCTTCTTTTAGGGCTTCTTCATTGAAAGAAAGTTTGCTGACAGGAGTTATGATTTCCCCGGTGTCTTTATTGTATTCGATTTGATTTATATATTTAGCTGCCCCGTATGTGTTCTTTTTGTTGAAATTTTTCGGGTTTTGGATTATCGCCTTGGCTTTATTAATTGTGTTTGCGCGGTCAGCCTTTGCCTTCCTGTCATACTCTGGGGAGTAAAATATCACCTGTTTTTCTGCAATATTTGCTGTTATTGTTTTGCCGTCAAAATCTTCAAATTCCACCCGGCGGGTAAACTGCCGGGATTTTTTCTTAAAGCCAGATTCCAACTCATCATAACCGTTTTTGTTAAGCACATATTTCTTCAGTTCCGCATTCCCGCCGCGGACGGTTTGGCTAAAAACATAGCCGCCGCGTGAGTTGGCTAAATAATAAGCGTTCCGTGCTGTGTTAAGCCCTTTATCGGAAACCACAACAGCCTTGCCTGTACCATACTCCCTGCGAATGCGCTTTAATATAGGAAGAAGGGTCATACAATCATTGGTATTGCCCGGAAAGAGCTGATAAGCAATAGGAATACCGGAGTTATCCATAAGTAATCCCATTTGAACAATCGGGTCTGGGCGACGTTCCTTAGATACACCCTTGCGCCGCAGGTCATCTTGCTCGTCTATTTCAAAATAATAATTCGTAACGTCATAATAGGTTATTGTTGTGTCGCGTCCGTATTTTTCGCGGATACGCTCGTGCATCCATAACTGGAGCGAATCTTTAAAAGTGGCAAATTTACTCAAAGACCGATAAACATCAACAAGGTTAAAGTCTGTTCTCTCAAAGAAATACCCCTTATTTTCAAAGGCTTTTTTCTTTGAACCGGGTTCAAGCAACCTAAAAAAAACCAAAAGGCGCATTATGCTGTTTAGGTTATATTCAACGTTTAGTGATTTCTGCCGCGTGGCAAGGAAACGATGAATGCCTAATTCATGATAAACAGCACTTAGTGCGACATAGCCGAAGTTTCTGCGCTCGTTACCGTTAACACGATGGGTACTGTCAATGGACAGCTTGAGTGCTGCCTTCTCTTCGGCTTTTTCTGCTTCCATTTGTTCAATCTCTGATAAAAAGAAGGTAATTGGGTCAGAGTGTTCTTTTTGGAGTACGTCAAGATAGCCGAGACTTTTTATGGTAATGGTTTTTGATTGCTTGCTAACAGGGTCGCGCCGTTTTTCAACTATGGATAAATATTCCCTGCCGTTTTTTCTTGGCGAACGTTTAAGGTGCATATAACACTCTCGTTTCAATTTTTTTTATTATATCATGGTCCGCCATTGTCCGCCACATATTTATACCGCTGTATTGACAAAAAAATAAGGCTCTACGCCTTGATTTCAGAAGCCTTTAAGAGATTCGTCTTATTCAACAGGTGTCAAAGTGGGGTTTAAACTAACATATTTCAAAAATGTCTTACCTACGTTTTCGCCCACTTATTTTTCTCCAATATTTGCCTTATCATTTTTAAGACGGATAGAAAATTTTAAATCCATTTATTATTAT
>JAITUN010000019.1 GCA_031286285.1 Bacteroidales bacterium
CTTTTTGGTACTTTTTCTATCAAGAGAAAAAGTACAGACAAAAACAGCTGTCTGTTTTAAAGTTAAAATAATAACAATCAAATATTTATATTAACATCTGTCTTGCAAAGGTCTCAAGATGTTCGTAATAATACGTTTTTCTGTATTTACAGTATTTTATTGGAGCGCCCATAGTTTTTAAATATTTCAACAATCTAAAAACCGATACTCTTGATATGCATAGTGTATCGGCTAATTGGGAAGCGGTGCCTGTGGCATGTAAACGTACTAATCTGTCTGTTCTTTCAATAAGTTCTAAACTGGCTTCGTAATTTTTCATTTTGTGCTATTTTTTGCAATAAAAAAAGTGGACTAAATTCTGCTAATCTACTTCTCACAGGCTCTCGACAACCTATATCCTTCAAATTAACGTGAATAAAGCCCACACAGCAGCGTGAGCATATTTGAAGGATATTTTTTTGAATTTGTCGAGAATTCGCAAGAAGTAAGAAAATAGCAAAAATGCTTTTTATTTTGTATTAATATTCAATTTGTTATGTCATAATATATTTTTGTTAATAGATGTGGCGAAAATAGCAAAAAGGATAATAATAAAAAACTATTTTTTTATCAGAGTATCAAAAAATGATACTCTAACTCTATTTTTTTGTGGTATTCTTACAAAAAGTAAGAAGTAACCTCGTAAAATATTAACCAAATTAAAAAAAAAAATGAAAAAAATTTATGCAATCGTAATTCTACTCAGTTTTGGAATTACACAAATTTATGCGCAATGCTATCAATGCAACGGCACCAACTTTTTGATAGGCACAGGCACAGCCGCAAGCGGTCAAAACTCTTTTGCCGGCGGCAATTACTCAACTGTAACAAACAACAATGGTTTTGCCTTTGGCAATTATTCTAATGTACTTGGATTAAATGGGATTGCTCTCGGTAATTATGCCAATGTAAACTTTGCAGACGGCATTGCTCTCGGCAGTTATGTTACTTCCAACGCTGCTAATAGTTTGGTATTGGGCATGGGCACCAGTTTGTTATCCTTAACTAACAGCAAACCCAACAGCATTATGTTTGGCGTAAGCAACCTACCCACCTTAACCATTTGGAAGCCTAACAATGCAGACAGGGGCTATCTTGGCATTGGCACCGATAATCCTACAGAGATGGCGCATGTGGTGGGGAATTTGCTTATAGAAAGTACATCAGAAACATCAAGCAGTTTACAATTCAAACACTCCCAACCAACAAGAGGAGATAATCCGGGCGACCCGCCAATATATATGAGCCCATACTATTGGGATATCTATTCAGATTACCACGGATTAAAATTTAACACTATAATGCAGGGTACTGGTACCAGCAGTCAAAAGATGATATTAAGTCACGGTGGTCGTCTTGGTATCGGCGTAGCAACTCCATTAGAAAAACTACACGTGGATCAGAACATTATTGCGGAAGGAAAAATTACTACCTTAAATAGTTTTGTATTAGCGCCGGATAATTCAGGTTCGGTATATTGGGAAATCTCCCGCACCGGCGCCGGGTTAAATTTTGCATACAGGAATAATAAACTGGTAAAAGATATTTTATTCATAGGCAACGGTGGAAATATTGGAATTGGAAAAACAAACCCCTCCACCACATTAGATGTGAGTGGTTCTTTTAAAGCCACCACTGCCACTATTTCCGGCGCATTAACTGCGCAAAGCGCCACTATTGATAATACTTTAACCACAGATATGTTGGATGTTGTACAGGATGTAAATATTGGCGGCACAACCACAACAGATATGTTGGATGTTGTACAGGATGTAAATATTGGCGGGTTATTCAGTGCGCGCAATGCTAGAATTAGCACTTTGTTATGCGCTCAGGAGATCCTCGTTAAAAATGGTTCCTCTTGCTGGCCCGATTTTGTGTTTAGCAAAGAGTACAAATTACGCCCCTTAACAGAATTAGAACAATTTATCACAGCAAATCAACATCTACCCAATGTCCCCTCTGCTGAAGAAGTAAAAACCAACGGCGTAGAGCTGGGCGAAATGAACGCCATTCTCCTGCAAAAAGTAGAGGAACTGACGCTGTATATCATTCAAATGGAGAAACGCCTTGCCGAACTTGAAAGTAAGAAAGGAGGGGAATAATGAAAAAAGTTACGAGTTACAAGTTACGAGTTACGAGTAATAGATTACGCGTTTTTCGAAACGCTCTTATACTCTTCCTCTCTTACGCTCTTACGACTTTCTGCTCGTATGGGCAAACAAGTATTCACGAAGAGCCGGGAAAATATGAAATAGACACTCTTACCTCAAGAGCAGGGTGTGGAAATTGCTTTAATGAGTCTTGGGATGGTCATGGTAATGTTGTTTGTAATCAATACTTTAAAAATGAGAAAGATGCTGTAGTAAGAATTGAAATTCCGCTTCTCAGTGGAAACTGTAATTATTGTTCAGGAGCATTAGTGAACACTACTGAAGGTAAAAATAATAATCATCATTACATTTTGATAGCAGGACATTCTTTATTAGATCCTGAAGCCGGCAATCCCCTAAACAATTTTAGCGATTGGAAGTTTTATTGGCATTACGAAGCACCTACATGTTACCCAAATCATCCCACCACCAGCGTACCATCTCTTATATACACCACAGGAGCACAATTTGTAGCAAAGTATCATGTTTATGGAAATCTTGATTTTGCTTTATTAGATTTAATTGAAGATCCGGAAGAAGCGTGGGATGTAACCCCCTATTATCTTGGGTGGGATCGTAGTGATGGACAGACATCAGGAACAGGAATACATCACCCAATGGGTGATATTAAGAAAATAATGCTCTTTCCTTCTTTTTATCCAAATGATGGTATCCATGTACCCGATTGGTTTTGGCGTTCCAGTACAACAACTGAAAAAAAAATAGAGGGAGGATCATCCGGGTCTCCTTTGCTAAATTCAAACCGCAAATTAATAGGGCATTGCAATCGTATATCTTCTGCTATATATAGCCAATATAGTGGTAAATATTATTGGGAGATTGATTATAGTAAATTTGGTTATGCTTGGAATGGCTGGCATAACGATCCAAATCCTACCGGAAGATTAAAAGACTGGCTTGATCCGTTTAACACAGATGTGATGACTTTGGATGGGCGTGCTGCTTGCCAAAATACTATCAGATTAAGGTATTCACCTCCACGTTCAAATTATCATGCTGTGGAAAATATCATCTCCAAACAGACCATTGGCAGCGGCGTTACTACTACTTATAAAGCAGGAACAGAAATAGCGTTAGAGGATGGGTTTCATGCCAAATCGGGCGCATCTTTTCATGCTCAAATTGAAGAATTAAATTGTAACGGCATCCCGCCCAACACAGCGCCACCTCAAAACAATGAAAACCAAAATAATAGTATTGAAGAGCTTAATAGTCAAATATCTCAAAATCCAATTCCTAATAAAATCAATCTCATACCCAATCCCAACAATGGTTCATTTAATTTGGAAACCAATTTCCCTTTATCAGATATTGCGCATCTCAAAATTGTTAACCTGATGGGAGTTTCTGTTTATGAAACCCAAACTCAAACTTCAAACGCCATCCAATTGCCAAACGCTACACCGGGACAATATTTTGTGGTAGTGATTTTAAAGGAAAGCTCAGTCTTAACGCAAAAGATGATGATTCAGAAGTAAGAAGTTAGAAATAAATTTAAATATTTAATCTATTTTTTAATTGAGAGTGTGTTTACTCCAATCAACCTGTCGTAAGAGGTTCCTTCTTCTTGCAAGTACAGTAAAATGGTGTAAATATTAGGTGTTTCCCAGTGGCTGCCTTCAATGTAGGTATCATCAATTTTATGGGAACCTTTGGGAACGAATACGTAAATATAATTATAAAATCCTTGTTTACAATAAAAATCTGCCTCCCAATAATTATTTTCGGGGTTAAAAGTTAGTTTTGCTTTAGGGTCAATTTGCCAATCGGTAAGTTCTCCAAAAACGTAAAGATTTCCATCGCCAACCGGAAAATCACAGCGCAAGGTAAAGTGAACCAACACATAATCTTCGGTGTTCTGTCCGGGAAAATCGTTGTTCGCATGTATGCTGTATCCATTCAATGTGTTGTTAGTAACGTATGCGCCCCAAGGGCGAGCTAAATCCTCTAACACGTAGGCTTGATTAATTCTGTCATTAAAATTAATAGAAACAATTCTATCTCCTGTTGAACGCAACGTTCTAATATCAAATGTTCTATATTCATTACATCCATTAAAAACATTGGTATTTAAATTGTCGAAATTAAAACTGTACTCCCCCGGTTTAGCGTTTCTGTGGGTTAAACGTTCAATGGCATTGTCCCAACGACCGTTTTGTAAAATAGTGGCGTGCAGATACATACTTGGATTGCGAATCGAATATGCACCGGTATAAGCTGTAAAGTCCACTTGCTGTTTTGTTGAACGATATTGCACATCTTGAGCATAAGTTACATTTCCCTTAATGCCTGCCTGTTGCACATCAAGTACCATCATCCTTCGAGTTAACAAAGGATTATCAATACTGTTATCGTAAACTACTAATAAATAATTACCCGATTTAGTAATTCGCATCTGTTCAGTGGGAAATACTAATGAGTAGCGTGTGTAGGGAATTATTGTGTTGAATGAGAATGAGTAATCATTAATTAGATCTTCTGTAAAACCATCTAAATATTCAATTTGATTGAGTGAAGAATATTGCCAGTCGTGGGTACAATGAATAAGCGTGTATTTTAAGTATCTGTCTTTTTGAAGCAAGTCGTCGAAAGATAACACTAAGCTCTCTCCCGAAAAGAGTTGAATAATAGGCTGCCCAATCTCTACTCCTAATGTAGTAAGTTTAATGCTTTGAATTCCATCTTTGTAAACCTTGTTGATTGCAGGAAGATCGGTAGGAGATTGCGCCGAACAATGAAGAATTGAAAATTAGTAAAAAGAGTAGCCCAACTATTTTTTTTCCAAATAATCTAAAAAAACGATAACTTCTAACTTCTAACTTCTGACTTCTAACTACTGTATTCATAATAAGTGATTTGTTGTTTGCAAAAAATTTCTGCAAAGAAACACATAAATTTTGAATAAGAATTCTACCTCTGCACCACCATCTTTTGCGAAAGCACTGCGCCATCTTTAAGAATGATGACCACAAAAAATATACCCGATGCAGCATTTTGAAGTTGAACAGTGTTTGAAGTTTGGTTTTTTGTTTCGTAAACCGGAACACCCAGCAAGTTTATTATTTTGAGATGGGAAATATCGGTTAAAGGAAAGTTGGTTTCTAATTGGAAAGTGCCGGAGTTGGGGTTAGGGATAAGGGAAAAAGAGGGAGTCATATTTAGTTCCGGATACATTACATTATCAATATCCGTATGCAAAATTTGATTAATACTAACTAATTCATCAGATAACCCATCTTTTATCATTTTATGTGGTGTTGGATCATTTACAATAATAAATTTTCTCCAATAGTTCCAATATCTATTCCCTTCCCATTCGCACGGATAAATTCTAAGATAAGCCCAGTACTTATAGATCCTATAATCAGGCTTTAAGTATTCTGGTGGTTCGCCTTCTATTAAATCCCACAAGGGGACGAATCCTTCCTGATTCTCTACTAAATTTGAATATACAAATTCTCCTACTTCATCAATTACCCAAGAACTATCATAACGTCTGTACACTACTAAATAAATTTTAAGCACATTAGCTACTTCAACCAAGAAAGTCCCATTTGTATATGGCCAAGGCCAAGGGCACCAACGGTCATATGCAGTAGGAATTCTTGGTTCGCAATACTTATTACAGTCTGCCGTAACCTCAAGTATATTCCATTTTGGTTCAGCAGTAAAATTTCCTCCTTCTTCCACTTCAAAACCGGGAAGTAGTTCAATAGTACCTGCGGTATAGAAGTTTACGTTTTGCCCTGTTAATACTTTTACGCTGGCGTTTCCTGCGGTAATTTTTTCAATGGCGCGAACTACGGTAGGCAAATTGTTTGTGGAAGTAGTAAAACTTTTATACTGAGGTGCATGCTCACAAGGCGGACACGACCCACCACAATCCATTTCTTCTTCACCGAGTTCGGGTTCAAATTTACAGTTAGAGCAATGTTTTGGAATAATATAAGGCGAAACCAAAGGATAAATAGTAAGAGTCCATTGGAACCCTCCACTATTTAAAAGATCATTATAGGGTAACTCATCATAACCGCAATCAGGGTCCATAAACTCAATAATATCATTACCATTTGTTCCGTAAATAACCATAGCATGTCCATGAGTGGTGTCGGATATGTTCTCCCAACGAATAATGAGAGGGCGTTGTAGATTAAGATGAAATTCAATTCCAGACATATCTAGAGTTTTGGCCGGTGCGTTAGCAATATTGCCAAACTCCACCAAAATATCCTCAATGCTACCCGTTCCTCCGGTAGTGGAGGTTCCTTGATTGCACCCTTGTAAAGGATCTACACAACAATTAACTAAACCTAAATTATTAAAAATGCCGTTAAGACGAACATATTCCGCTATTTCGCATTGCTGATGTACAAAACCATAATAATCAAGCACACATTTTGATGCGGCAGCCCAGCACCATTCACTTTGTTCTTGAAGGATTTTAGGTACAACTAAACAAACCTGAGCATTTACAGTAATAGTTATTCCCAATAAGAGTAGTAATATATATTTTTTCATATCATTATTTCTTTATCAGGTTAATAATCTCACTAAAACTATATTCGTTCTTAAAACTTTCGCGCGTTGCATAGTCATACCTTTGCACAAAAATATCTTCATTCTCTTTTCGAATAATAACATAATCCATTCCACTCGGAGACCTTACTCCTAAAAAACCAATTATCAAATCTTTATGTTCATAATTATGGATACTTTCTGCCACCATGGCTGCACCACCGCCTGCATATACGTATTGCCCATTATCTTCAAGTTTAACCCTTGCTAAAAAAAGAGGTTCTCCGTCTGACATAATAAGCATTCGCCATATACTTGTAAATTTCAGACTTTCATTTTCAATCACATACAGGGGTATTGGTTTTCCTAATTGTAAACTTGTTAACTGCAACCTGTTTTCTATACCAAAATTAGAAAGTTGTTTGTCAGTTCTGTCAATAAAACGCGAAAAGACTTCAGTAACAAATATTTCTGTTTTTTCCGGTGTGAGTACCAGTTCATTTTTTTCTATCTGGGCATTGGATAATAATAAAATACCCAATACTAAAATTATTAACATTATTTTTTTCATAATTTATCTCTTTTTATTATTTTTTTGTAAACACAATGCGTTTTAAATGATATATATTTCCTTTATAATCCACTGTTCCATCAGAGAGCAAATAACCCCAATTAAAGATAGGATCTTCCGGAGC
Organism: Bacteroidales bacterium; assembly: GCA_031286285.1. Lineage (GTDB taxonomy): Bacteria > Bacteroidota > Bacteroidia > Bacteroidales > WCHB1-69 > WRNX01. The sequence goes on from JAITUN010000019.1 coordinate 7,424, forward strand.
ATTAACGGTCCACGGGTATTTTTCCGATTGTACTGTGACAAATTTACAATTTTCTTCATACATCAAAAGACCAATCTCAGGAGGCATGGGATTATATAATTTTTTACTTCCATCCTCACTACAGTATTCTTCAACGTATGTTATAGATAGATCCTCCTTTATTAATTGTTGTAAACATTTCGGAAAATCCTTAGCAAGGTAATCTTTATTTTTTGGCGCTTTTTCACAAGATGTTAGCCATAATATAAATGCAACGATGCTTAAAATCGGAATCACTATTTTCATAATTTATCTCCTTTCTTAATTTCATTAAGGTCAAAGTGTATTTGTGGTCTTTTAAGGGCGTATCTATTTTTATTGGGAGGAAGATTTCTAATCAATTGATATGCTTCCCCCGTGTCTATAGCCTCCAATCCCATTACAGCTAAATGTACTTCATACGTGTCTTCGCTGCTAAGGGCTTCTACAAGTATAGGAAATGCATGTTTGTGTTCCCCTAATTGGGCTAAGAATAAAGCAGCGTATAATTTAAACTCTTCCTGTTTCAACTGTGTAGTAAAAAAAGATATCGCTATTTCGCCTCTCAAGCTAAAATAATTCAAAATGCAACTTCCCAAAATCAGTGGAGACGCATCTTCACATATCTCATCTAACATTTTAATAGATTGCTCTTTTAAGTCTAATTTGGCATTATAAATGCCAAAAAACATAAATGCAGTGGCTATAGCGGCTTTTTCTTGTATGGAAAGTGTATCCTTTGCAGCGTATTCCAATATAGAATGCAGATAATCGGGGTTTAACATCCATGCCAAAAACATAATGGCATTACAGCGATCTGTTTCATTAGGATTTTTTTTGATTTGCATTTCAAGAAAATTGAACGCTTCCTCGCATTGAAAATATGAAGCCATTCTCAAATATTTGTATTTTTCATTGTCTTCTCCACTTGCTGCAGCATCATAATAATTGTTAATTACGTCTCTTACTCTATCACAATCGTCGCTCACATATATTTTTTTTATTCCAAAAGAAGTTAGAAAAAGTTCTTCTTGGGCATATTCATAAGGGTGGTAATTGTAGTCAAGGGTTTGGGCTTCTAAGACCGCAAGAAAGCAAGAGAATAAGAGTGTAAGAATGACAAGCCGTAACTTGTAACTTGTAACTTTCATAATGTTATTATTTTTTAAGTTCGTTAATCTGTTTTTGTAAATCTAAAATATAGAGTGTAAGTTCTTCAATTTTCTGTAGCAGTTTGCTTTGCATTTCGCCCAAATCGAGTCCGTTTTCTTCAATTTCCAGGGCAGAGGGGATTTCGGGTAAACGGTTGTTTTGTTTAATATATTGTTCTACTTCACTCAAAGGGAGAAGATTGTAGTTGTTTTCAAAAACAAAATCGGGCCAAACGGCTAAGGAAACCGAAACTTTTTTAGCTCTCAATTCACCGGCAGAGGTTAAACGAAGTTTAATATTGTTTTTTATTTGCGTATCTGTCATTGTTTGTGGAGTTCCGCCTATTGAAGGAATGGTGGCAAATACTATACTTCCGTCCATTGTACCCCAAATAACCCCGCCACCGTTGTTACTGCCGCCGCCTGAAAATGTCCAGTTTCCGTTATTCCGGGTTGCATTAAAACCGATATAGGCATTACCCCATACTAAATCTTCATGATATGCACTTCCAAGTGAAAGTTTTTGAACGCCATTATTTATGGAAACACTGCCAATCACTTGTAATGAGTTTTGAGCGATAAGTAAGCCGGTAATCGTGGCGCTATTAGCTGTAAATGTTCCCGTTATGTTTGCGCTTAGCGCTTTAAACGCACCATTTACATCTAACTTCGCTTGCGGGTCTAAAATACCAACACCAAGATTGCCACTGATATAAGCACTCCCCATAATACTTGCTTTGTTAGTTGTGAGTG
>JAITUN010000043.1 GCA_031286285.1 Bacteroidales bacterium
ACACCTGCCTGAATGGGGTAAACAAGGATAAAGTTGGTTTCTTTAAAATATTTATTCAGATAATTTGGAATTTTTGTCATATTCACATTGTAAGACGGACGGTCTTTTCTGCTTAAAATCAAAACCAAATTATCGTCCGGTTTGACGTCCCGCGATAAAATCAGAAAATCGTCCCACTCTTCAAAGACATTAAACTCACACTCAACAGGGTGATTCTTGTTTACATCTTTGATATATTTTAACGTCTGTTCTGTAGAATAAAAAACCAATTTTGCGCCAGCATTTCGGGCAATATTCCATATTTTTAAGAGCCAAAAAGGAAATCCTATCTCTTTTTCGGCGCGGTCGGGTACAATGATTAAATGCCGTTTTATGGTAGATATGGGCTGAAATGGCTTGTATATCAGGGTGGTTGTATTCGATTTTGTCAAAATTCCTTCTGTCAGGTTTCCTAAAAAATTGGTTGATATCCCTTTGTTTTTATGGAGTCCTAAGATTAAGTCGGTGATTTTATGTTCTTTAACCACATTTGTAATTCCGTTCACCACGTTGAGGTCGTATCGTAACAGTTCTTTCAGCATGACATCGGCGGCAGAAGCGGTGTCGGCGGCTTTAGTGAGGATTTTCTTGGCGTTTTTGTCGGCGATGCTGTCGGTATCGTTGGTGTCAATCACCGTTAAGGCAAAAATGCCGTGTTTGTTGGCTTTTGACTTAATGGTAAGCGAAAGGTTTATCAATTCTTCTGCTGTTCCAACGCTGTTTATCGGCACTAAAATTTTTTCCTGAAGGTCATCATTTTCAGGGTCTTCGTCTGTGGTGTTTAATAAAGAGATATTTTGCGCTCCTTTTTGTGCAACAAGCGAGGCAATCGTGCAGGTAAATAAAATCATCAGAATCGTGCCATTCAACACGGCTTCAGTAAACAAGCCTATTCTGTAACCTACCAACACAGCGGCTAATGTGGCGGCAGCCTGAGCATTGCTCAACCCGAAAATTAATCGTCTTTCATCCCGTGAAAATCCAAACGACTTTTGAGTGAGCCATGCCGCTAAAAATTTCGCTGCTGTGGCGATGACAATCATTATGACAGCTACCGTAATCGTATCCCAATCTTTAAAAAACACCTTGTAATCAACCAACATGCCCACGCCAATCAAAAAGAAAGGAATAAAGAGCGCATTGCCCACAAATTCTATCCTGTTCATCAACGGAGAGGTATGAGGAATTAAGCGGTTCAAAGCAAGTCCCACCAAGAATGCACCGATAATAGGCTCTATTCCTGCTACTTCCGATAAAAACGCTCCAAAAAACACCATCGCCAATACAAAAATATATTGTGAAATGTTGTCGTCGTTATGTTTAAAAAACCATCGGGCTATGATTGGAAAAATAAAAATAACCACAGCGCCATACACAAGAATGGAAGCAGACAGTATAATCCAAAAAGAGCCATTTACAGATCCTTGCGACATTTTGACGATGACCGCCAAAACCAACAGCGCTAACGTGTCTGTAATCACTGTCCCTCCGACAGCAACATTTACGGCTCGGTTTTTTGTAACTCCAAATTTACTGAGAATCGGATAAGCAATTAAGGTATGCGATGCAAAGACGCTCGCCAATAAAACAGAAGTCAATATTGAAAAGTCCAAAACATAATATCCTCCAAAAAATCCTAATATCATCGGGATTGAAAATGTATAAAATCCGAAAACCGCACTTTTCCAACTGTTTTTCTTGAACTCGATCATATCAATTTCCAAGCCGGCAAGGAACATGATATATAGAAGACCTACCTGACTGAAAAGGGCAATACTCTCCTGTTTTATTACATTAAATCCCCAAGGACCAATAATGGCGCCGGCAATAATCAACCCTATCAAATGCGGTATCTTGATTCTATTCAACAGAATAGGCGCAAAGAGAATGATGGATACAATCACCGCAAAAGCAAGCACCTGATTTTCTAACGGAAGCGTAAAAGTGATAGTTTGTAAAAACATGGCGTGCGTTATTTTAAGATGCAAAAGTACAAAATATTTATATTGTGGAAAATAAAAAGTTTCAACTCTCTAAGGATAGTTATCAAAAATTTTATTTTCAAATTTTATCATTTCGATAATTCGTTTTTCTATCTTTTTCCAGTCAAATGGTTTACTGTTTACAAGGTCTATTTGTACATCAAAATCTATATCGTCGAAATAGGAAAGTCCTTTTACGGCATGAAAATAATTGGAACGGCTATATTTTTTAGCATAAGCCAGCATCATTTCATTTAACGACATTTTTGTTGACAAGAAAGCAATATCAACAAAATCTTTCAAACGGGTTCCATTATCGCTAATGGCAACTAATTTCATACAAGCAATATCCTGCAGGCTATACATTCTAATACCATCTTCGATAAGTGGTTGATTTAAAATAGGATACAAATGCGCTACAAAGTCCACTTTTATTCCGTCTATATATCCTAAGACCGTGTTTTTCTCAAAAACTCTTCCTGCAATAAAATTGTAGTTTTCTAAAAAATGTTTTTCTACTTTCAGAGCATCAAATTCCTGATACGAAAACATGTCTAAATCAACACTCTTACGATGTCCCAATTGTAATGCCAAGCTTGTGCCTCCTGCCAATAAAAAATTAGACAGAAATTGGTCTTGCATGAGCCGTTTTAAGAGTTCAAATGTTTGTTTCTCAAGTGTTGACGTTTGTAACATTCTAATTCTTCTTTTTTTAAGTTAAAAGCGATGCAAACAAAAGCGATGTCTTGTGGATAACGAAAATGATGTATTTGTTTTATTATCTCTCTAACTCCCTGCACACCGCCATACATTGAAAAAATAGTATTGTAATCTTCCGGTAATCCGTATTCAATAACCCTCTGAACGACTATTTTTTTGTTTTTTTGTAAGTCAAAATTTTCCAAATCCATATCCCACAATAGCCGTTCAGGTATTGTTACCTCTTGTTGTTTTACTTCATTTTTCCAATCAGACCACATAAAAGTTTTTGCAAATTTAAATATTTTTCACAAAAGTGGTAAAAAATATTTCACAAACATAAAAATCCCGCCCCCATCCCACAAAGCCCCGTCGTATAATTCGATGATTTCCATATTATGTTTTTCAAGGAATTTTCGTATTTCATCGCCTTGTGAATGTTTGGAAAGTGAGCCGATGATGACAACGGTTTTTCCAAAAACGCCACAACAGCCTCCGATAAATCCATGCCGGACGCCCGGAAGTAAAATCTCTTCAGGACGAACAAACAAAATATCAATACCTTGTCGTAAAAGATTTTTCTCAATATTCCGGTCTGAACACAGAAAAGCCGTGTCGGACAACGGCAACAGGTTGCAGCGCGTATAGCCTTGTGTGGTGTGGATAAGTTTTTTCCCGGCTGCATGTTGTA
>JAITUN010000119.1 GCA_031286285.1 Bacteroidales bacterium
GAGTAATTTTGCAGAAAAAAAGTCATGGTCATAAAAATTTATATAGACACCTCAATTGTTGGTGGATTTTTTGATAAAATTTTTGCCACAGAAACAAGTGCGTTATTTGAAAGACTGAAGAATAAAGAGGTTGTTTTTGTGCTATCAGACGTATTGAAAAAAGAATTGATGAAGGCGCCTGAAAGAGTAAGAGATTTATTATTACAATACGAAGATGATTGTTTTGAACATGTTGAACTGACAAAAGAAGCAGAATATTTAGCTAACTGCTATATTGCCGAAAAAGTAGTCGGGCCGACAAGTATTGACGACTGTCAGCATATTGCTATTGCCACAATTAATAATGTTGATGTGCTTGCAAGTTGGAATTTTAAACACATAGTTAACCTCAATCGCATAAGAGGCTACAACAATGTAAACATGAAAATGGGGTATAGTACCCTCGAAATTAGAAACCCAAAAGAATTATTAGATTATGGAAACGATTAAAGGACAAAAAGAGTTTAATTGCCTTGAAATGAAAAGAGAAATTCAGGCAATAATCTATGAGGAAATAAAAGATATGACTGCGGAAGAGCGTATTTTGTATTTTCACATTCCGCCCGAACAAGACCCTTTCAGGCGATACAAAAGAAAAAAAACAACAATGATGATTGAGAATGCCAGCGTCTAACAAGCATATTGGCAAAATGTCGGCTGAAGTGATAGTCTGAATTTTTGCGTGTCCTTTTATCGTCGGTGATAGTCCAAACAGTATTGCTTACGAACCGACACTTCGCCAATATGCCGGGACGTTAGCTGCAACCAGAGCAAGCCGATAGTGAAAGCGTTGTGAGAGTGAGAATTATTATTTAGGGGACTTCTAAAAACTTCCAGTTTTGCTTTTTCAAAGGTCAGAAGTCCGCTAACCCTTTGAAAAAACCTTTCTATCAAATCGACTGCAAATATAAAAAGATATTTTATATCTGAAAAGAAATTTTTCAAAAAAATAAAAAATCTCTCTATTTCATTAACTAACCACCCTCCCTATTCATTGCTTGGTATGTTTATTATTAGTCTGATAATCAGAGTGAAATTCTGTAATATGTTGAATAATAACCTTATATAACATTTCACGCCATTATATTATTGATTATTAACTATATACACTTTGGCAGGTGAATAATTTCTTCTATCTTTGTGCCGTTATTCAAAAGAAAGTAGAAAATGAAAACATTCAAGCGACACAAAGATTATGGTTTCTGGGATCAGGACATCCGTCTAAGCAAATTGAGCATGTTAGGCGATCCATTGGAAAAATTGAATGCCGGGATTGATTTCGAGCTGTTCAGGATGCTGTTGGAGGATAAATTGAGCAAAATTCCAAAGGCTCCGGGAGGTCGTCCTCCCTACGATTATGTATTGATGTTCAAGATATTAATACTTCAACGATATTACAATTTATCGGATGAGCAGGTTGAATATCAAATTAACGACCGAATGAGTTTCATGCGCTTTCTTGGTTTGACGATTGCAGACGATATACCTGACAGTCGTACTGTATGGCATTTTCGGGAGCAATTGACGGATTTGGGACTGGTAGATGACCTGTTTTCTTTGTTTATTAAAGAGTTAGAGAAACTGAACCTTATAGTAAACGAGGGTAAAATCATTGATGCAAGTTTTGTAGAAGTTCCCCGTCAACGTAACAGCAGAGATGAAAATGCCCAAATCAAGGAAGATGAAATTCCTGAAACATTCACTGTGAATCCACATAAACTTTCCCAGAAGGATACGGATGCGCGTTGGACGAAAAAGCATGACGTCAATTACTATGGATATAAGAACCATGTTAAACAAGACGCAAAAAGCAAGTTGATAATCAAGTATTTAGTATCTGATGCCAGCGTACACGACAGTAATGCAACTGATCTCTTATTAGATGAAAAGGATAAGGGAGAAGTGTTTTACGCAGATTCGGCTTATAGTGGCGAACCACAAGAAGCAATTATAGCAGAGAAAGAGATGATAAATCAAGTATGCGAAAAGGGGGCTCGAAATAATCCGTTAACGGAAGAACAAATAGCAAATAACAGAGAAAAATCGCGGGTACGTTCTCGCGTAGAACATATTTTCGGGTTTATGGAGAACTCAATGAATGGGATGTATATTCAATGTATTGGTATCGTACGTGCCACAGCGATAATTGGTTTGATGAATTTGACCTATAATATGTACAGGAAAATTCAATTAGTCCCGACTATGGGATAATTATGCCCTTTTATGAATATGTTAAAATCGTAATGCTTTGATATATAGGTGTATAATGAATTTTGGAAGTCTAAACAAAACGAAATGATAGGACAGTGAGTTCTGTCGGAGATCGGAAAATATGAAAAATAAAATCTATGACCGGAAAATAAAAGGTTTTTAGAAGTCCCCTATATTTTTTTCCGTTCTCTATAGCGTTGTTGGTGATATTACCATGCATCTCTTTCTGTAAAAGCCAATGCCGTATTTAATAATTTCGGTATATCCTTCATCTTCCCAATAGGCGGCGTAGTTGTTGTCTGCGATTTGTTTCAGCGCTTCTTCGCATACGGCGCTTTCTATTTTCAATCCGGTGAAAAGCGCCCGCGTATCCTTGCCGCCCAACAGCGACGTATCCTCAAAAAAACATTTGAGCATAGTCTGATTCAGCGTCTTGCCGAACCGGCGGGGACGTGTACAGAGCGTAACGGCTGTATCATTATCTAATATATATTTGATAATAAGAGTCTTATCTACATAGTAACTTTTTTTCTCTATGATAGCGTCAAAAAACGAATGACCGATTGTCAACGGAGTGGGTATGTTCATTTTCAAACTGATTATTATTAGCGTACAAATATACATGAAAATTTTTGATTTATCCAGAATCGATTCGCGACGCCTCGGATATGACGCAACACGTCAACCATCTGCAGGACTTCGCACATGTTAATGGCAACAGTTACAAGTTTTGCAGAT
>JAITUN010000142.1 GCA_031286285.1 Bacteroidales bacterium
GTTAATTTTCCTGTATTTTCTTCCATTAATTTGAATTTTTCCTTAGGTTGTTTACATTGAGGACAAAATTCGGGAGCGGTGTTTCCTTCGTGTACATAACCGCAAACGGTGCAAATCCATTTCATTACGTTAAATTTTTTAAAGTTATTTTTAAATTCAATAATACGTGCAAAGATACATTTTTTTTCAATACACCACTTTCCCAATCCTGTTTTCCGATTGGATAATGTAAACGCCTCGAGCATTCAGTTTAATACTCAATCTTTCGCTGTGGGCGATGCCTTGATAGACCAACGTCCCTATCACGGAATAAACCCGCCAAGGATCGCCGACATTCAACCCTTCGATGAACAATCTGTCGTCTTGAACCCATGCTTTCAGCGGATTGATTTCGTATTCCGTTACATTTTCATCCGGTGGTATATGAAGTACTGTTATGGTTTTTGAGTTGTTGTCGGTATTTTCGTCGCCTTCCACATCAACAGTTACCGTGATGGTATAGGTTTTGCCTGCTTCCGAAAGGTCAATTTTGTGAGAGAATGTATAGACAGTTTCTTGCATACTTGGGATAAATCCCATAAAAGTTTCCGTAACGGGTAATGTTTCGTCTATTTCGATGGTAAGCGGGAAGTAAGAGATATTTTCCGTGCTGTTGTTTTTTATTTTAACGGTTACTGCTTCCTCGTCGGTCAGATTTTGTCCCGAAGTTGGAGCCGTAATGGCTACTAATTCCGCATCAATATAGGTGTCTAAATTATAAATGTTAAAATCATCAACAGACCACATGTGTCCGGTCTGACCGCCATAATTTTTGTATTTGAATGCGATATAAATGTCTTGTCCGGCGTAGTTGTTCAAAGGAATTTCTATTTTTACCCATTCGCTTTCGGGGTGTTCGTCATAAGTTAAACTGTGAAGTTCGGTAAATGATGCGGGGTTGGTATCGGTAGTCGAAATCCACACACCCGAATAGGTGAAAAATTTGGCTTCATAACACTCCGACCAAAATTCCATCATAAAATTCCCTCCGGAAATAGAAAATTTGGGTGTAATGAGCCATCCTTCGGTGCCTTCCCACCACGGATAGACCGCCCTGCCGATGCCGGTGTGTGCGCCGTAGGTTCTTCTTTCCCATCCCGGTCCGCTCGTAGTCCAGCAATAGGGCGGAAAGACGTATTCTTCAAAACCTTCATCATGAGGAAAAGTAAGCGCATCGCAAACCAAATTTCTGACAATTACCGTCAGCGTGTCATTTTCCGGAACCTCGTCGCCGGCTAAATCAACAGCCACTTTTATTGCATATCTTCCTGATACCGAAAGATTTACCGTAGCGTTAAACGTATAGTCAACTTCACCCATACCCGGAATAGCGTCCGGAAAAGTCTCAGTAGCAATAAAGTTTTCATTAATATACAATGATACATTGAATCCGCTTACCGGACTTCTGCCGTTGTTCTTTATTGTTGCTGTAATTACCTGATTGTCTGAAAGATCTAAATGTGTGCCATTCGGAATTATCTCTTTCACTGCAATATCCGTTTCAAAATAATCTCCAATCAAGACATTATCTATCTGAACAGAGCGCGCATAATTATGATACCCTTCAAAGGCGATGTAGTATTGGTTTGAAGGTTCGGGAAGCGGAATTACCCGTTCAGTCCAGTCGAAAACCTCGCTGGTATATTTTTCAAGAAGTACCCATTGGCTTTGAGTAGAGGTTCTGTAGTAAACTTTTAAACTATCCTGGTCGCCATCCCATCGTTGTTGAATATGGTGAAATTTCAAAACAGGATTTCCTAATACAGTTAAATCCAAAGGCGGCGTTATCAATTTAGTAACATGATCGTAGCCGCCAACAAAGAAAACGGCTCGATAGTCGCCTTCGAAAGCTGTTTCGGGTTTCATATTGGGAATATAGGTGGAAGATGCAATGACCTTCCATTTGATAGCGCCTGCAACAATATCCTGTGTCCAGCAAGGCGGCAGATTTTCGCCGTAATTTTCAAAACCTTCTTCTAATGGGAATGTTGTGATGATTTCGCAACCTAAATTGGTAACCATTGCGGTTATCATATCGTTTTCCGGAACCTGGTCGCCGGGCATTTCAGCGATAACCTGTATTTTGTGTGTTTCTGCTGCTGAAAGGTTTAATGTGGCATTAAAAGTGTAGTTGCTTTCGCCCAAACTTGGAATAGAGCCTGTAAACGTCTCTGTTGCAATGAGGTTATCGTTATGTAGCAATTTCAAACCGAATCCGCTTGCTGCATTGCCGCCGTTGTTCTTCAGTCGCACCGTAACGGGTTCATTATCAGAAAGAATTGGATAGCTTCCTGTTGCCGGCGTAATCGCTACAGTTTGAATATCAACAAAACCCTCAAAATGAACTACGGCAATATCGTCAATAGTCCAATTATGCCCGTCAGTGTTTTTGTATAAAAATGCTATATAAATCGTCTCTCCAAGATAATCGTTTAGCGGAACGGTGATGTTTTTCCATGAGCCAATCGTAATTTCATCTCCTGATAACACCTTTATCTCTGTAAAAGCGTTGATGTCGTTGTTAACGGTGGTGGACACCAACACTCCGCTGTATTGATAACCAATAAGTTGAATGTAAGACCAAAAGTCGAGCGTAGGATTTCCGTAATTTGGAATGGCGATAGGCGGAGTAACCAACGCCGTTTCTTGTAAACCTTGGGATGCAGATGCAAATTCATGTCTGGCGGAACCTGTCCCGCTATGGTTATTCAAGGTATATCTTTCCCATGTTTTTATACCGGAAATATCAAGTATGCTCCAACCTGCAGGCGGAAATGTCGTATCTTCAAAACCCTCAAACCAAATCTGTTGTGCGTGTCCTAACCCGTAAATCAAGAATATCGCCGCAAAAAAAATCTTTCTCATAAGCCTATAATCTGTGATAAATTTTCGGGGCAAAAGTACAAAAAAAAAATATGGGGTTTAATCATTTTTTTTCTTACTTTTGCGCAAATTTTAAAAAATCTATACCATGAAGAAATATTTTTTATTTTTAGCTTTATCAGGAGTGATTATGAGCGGATGTAACGAGAAAAAATGGGTCTATCCCGAAACAAAACAACAAGATGTCATAGACGATTATTTCGGTCAGTCGGTTGCCGACCCGTATCGTTGGTTGGAAGATGACAACGCAGCCGATGTAAAAGAGTGGGTGGACGCCCAAAATGCTGTTACCAACAAATATTTTGAAAAAATACCCTTTCGAGCAGCTTTAAACAAGCATCTTACCGAGATTTGGGATTTCCCGAAATACACAACGCCAAGTCGCAAAGGCGACCGTTATTTCTTTATGAAAAACGACGGTTTGCAAAATCAGTATGTGCTATATACGCAGATTGGATTAGACGGGGAACCGGAAGTGCTGTTAGATCCTAACACGCTTTCGGAAGACGGCACGACAGCGTTGGCAGGTACGGCGCTTTCTAACGACGGAAAATATTTAGCCTACCTGATTGCTACAGCCGGCTCGGACTGGAACGAAATTTTTGTAATGGACGTTGCCACTAAGGAGCAGTTGCCCGACCATCTTGAATGGATCAAGTTTTCAGGCGCTTCGTGGTTGGGCGATGGATTTTTCT
>JAITUN010000166.1 GCA_031286285.1 Bacteroidales bacterium
GGAATACCCGCTTCCATAGCGCGGTGCATAACATTCAAGCGGTACAGATAGTCACTTTTGGGTGTATTTTCGGGATGATACTCTTTGTAAAGTTCCGGATCGTAAGTCTCTTGAAAACAAACGAAAGTGCCGATTTTCTCTTTTGAAAGTTGGCGAAACTCTTCCACTGTCATCGGCGCTAATTCTACATTAATTCTTCTAATGTTGTCTTTTCCAATCTGTATAGAATAGACTCTGCGAATCGCTTCGCACACATAGTTGATGTCGTTTTTGGTTTTTTCGCCGCAAATGAGCAAGATCCGTTTGTGCCCGTCTTTGAGGAGCATCCGTGTTTCCTGTTCAATTTCATCCATGTTCAACACTTTGCGCACCAAATGTTTGTTTGCTCTTCGAAATGCGCAATACACGCAATTGTTCACACACACATTGCCGGTATATAAAGGAGCAAAAAGCACCAAACGCTTTCCATAAATCTCCTCTTTTACGTATTTGGCAACCTCCATAATCTGCTTGATTTTTTCGGAATTTTGCACGCGGAGCAGTATGGCTACATCTTCTAATTCAAGCCCTTTCAGTTGGTGGGCTTTTTGCAAGATCGTGTTTAATTGTTCTGTAGAAGGTTCTGCGCCCTCTAATAATCGAAACAATTTTTCTCTTTCAATGGTGAACAAATTATTCATTATCAATATTTTTAGTTAACATAAAATCAATTTTCTCGTTTCTTTGTCCACCTCTAAATATTCTTCAATATTTTCAGGTTTGGAAAAAGGGATCTTCATCAATGCTTCCTCAACAATTTTAGGAATATCTGTAAATTTTATTTTTCCGTTCAAAAACTTGTCAACTGCTACTTCGTTTGCCGCATTTAACACACAAGGTTTGCTTCCTCCCTCTTTCGAGGCGTAGTATGCCAACGGCAAACAGGGAAAAGATTGTAAATCGGGATTTTCAAAAGTAAAAGCGGGGTAATCGGTAAACGAAAAACGCGGAAAATCGCTAAAGATTCTTGTCGGAAAAGTAAGCGCATATTGAATCGGCAGTTTCATATCGGGCAATCCTAATTGGGCTTTTATTGACCCATCTGTAAATTGAACCAACGAGTGAATAATAGATTGAGGATGCACAATTACCTCAATTTTATCTATTTCCATATTGAACAACCACTTCGCTTCAATGGCTTCCAAACCTTTATTCATCAACGTAGCGCTATCAATCGTAATTTTATTTCCCATATTCCAGTTTGGATGGTTGAGGGCTTGTTCACTGGTTACTTTTTCAAGTTCTGCCACTCTTTTTCCTCTAAAAGGACCGCCCGAAGCAGTAAGGATAATTTTATCCACGGCATTTCCTTGCTCGCCGATTAGGCATTGGAAAATTGCAGAATGTTCAGAATCCACAGGAATTATCGGCGCTCTTTTTTCATTAGATTTTTTCATCATCAGTTCGCCGGCAACCACTAAAGTTTCTTTATTAGCAAGCGCTATCGGGATTTTGTTTTCAATAGCGGCATACGCCGGAGCAAGTCCGGCAATTCCAACAATGCAGGAAAGAACCATATCTATACTATTCATCGTCATACACTCCACCAAAGATTGCGTTCCTGAAAAAACTTTGCAATCCTCTTTTGCCAACCCTGTTTTCACTTTTTCATAGTGATTATCATTGATAACCACCACTACATTCGGCTTATATTTCAGTGCTTGTTGAATAATCAAATCAGAATTGGAATATGTGGATAGCAACTCTATCTCAAACAAATCCGGAAATTGATCAATCACTTGGAGGGCTTGTGTTCCCATTGAACCGGTAGAACCTAAAAGGGCGATACGTCGTTTCAAGCCATTTTCATTCGAAATCTCGTTCTTAATCATATTTTCTTAAAAGGGTGCAAAACTAAGAAAAATGTTTTCTTTACATGTAAAAAAATGATTTTGCCCTGGATTTTACCCTAAAGTATTTTTTTATAGTTGAATTGTTTAATAATTATTCTACTTTTGGCGCGGTTTTCAAAAGGTACTAATAGATTCCACGCTTTTTGAAAAATAACAAACGTTATAAGTATTGATTATTAACCAATTTAAAATTAATTTCATGATAAAAAAAATTACAATTCTGTTCTGTATCTTAGCTTTTATTTTCTGTTTCCAAACAGCAAATGCTCAACCTTGGATGAATTTCATTCCTAAAGAAAAAAGTACTCAAGAATTAACCCTGCATGATTATCAAAAAGCATTTAACACTTATATTGAATCTATTGACACCGATCGCGAAGTAATAGATAATAGGGTAAGAGAGAATGGATTTGAAAAGTTCAAGCGCTGGGAATATTACATGGAAGGGGTTGTTGATCCCGCCACCGGTATTTTTCCTGATAAAACCGGAATGCAGGTAGTGCGTGAACACAAAAAATCGAATCCAGAAGTATATACAAACACAACAAAAACAGCGAATTGGAGTAGCTTAGGACCTTTTAACTCCGAGGGTGGGTATGCCGGCATCGGTCGCATAAATTGCATTGCTTTCCACCCCACAAATACACAAATATGGTGGGTTGGCGCTGCATCCGGCGGGCTTTGGGAAACTCGAAATAATGGAGCTTCCTGGGAATGTTTAACCGATGACAATGGCGTGCTTGCTGTAAGCGATATTGTAATTCCCTCAGATTATGCTACATCAAATACTATCTATATTGCAACCGGCGATCGCGATGCAGGAGATAATAACAGTATAGGTGTGCTTAAATCAACAGATAATGGTGCTACATGGATTGAAACAGGGTTAACTTTTACAATTAATCAAGGTGCTCGTGTTAATCGTTTGTTATTAGATCCAAACAACAATAATACTATAATCGCTGCTACCAGCGCCGGAGTCTTTAAAACAACCAATGGAGGAAATAGTTGGGACACTCAAATAAGTACAATAAATTTTATTGATATGGAATATAAACCCGGCGATTATAATACGCTTTACGGTTCTAGAGGCAATGGCATTTGGAGAACAACAAATGGTGGCGAAAATTGGGATCAAGTAATCTATTTTGGACAACAACGTACTGAAATTGCAGTTACACCTGCTGATCCAAATATAGTTTATGCAATAGTCTCCAATAACTCTTCCGGTTTATATGGCATCTACAAATCAACAAATAGCGGCGCTTCTTTTGAACAAACTTTTTCCGGAAATACCCTCAATCTTTTAAATTGGGAAGGCGATGGAAATCCATACAATACCGGTGGACAAGGATGGTACGACCTGTGTATTGCAGTATCGCCAACCAATCCTAACATAGTTCTTGTGGGAGGCGTTAACACCTGGCGTTCAACCAATGGCGGCTATAATTGGGAATGTGTAAACCACTGGCATGGAGAGGGATATACCTATCAAGCTGTTCATGCAGACAAACACGCTTTAGTATATAGAAACGATGGCGTTTTATTTGAAGGAAACGATGGAGGAATATATATTTCACCTAATGATGGCGCCCCTTGGACATGGGTTGACAAAACCAATGGCATGAGAATCAGTCAAATGTATAAGTTGGGGTGCTCTGCAACTGTAGCAAATGAAATCATTACAGGATTGCAAGATAATGGTTCTAAATTATTTACAAACAACGATTGGTGGGATGTATATGGTGGAGACGGTATGGAATGTTTGATAGATTATTCGAATGTGAATATTCAGTATGCTACTTTATATTATGGCGTTATTTTTAGAACTATGAACCATTGGTCCTCTTGTACGGATGTAAATCCGAGAGATGATGGTGCATGGGTTACCCCTTATATCATTCACCCCACGAATCCGCAAATTCTTTATGCCGGTTACAATAACCTCTATAAAACTGTAAATAGAGGAAATTCATGGACACAAATTTCAAGTGTTAATACAAATAATAAACTTAGAGAAATTGCCATTTGTGAATCTAATCCTGATGTAATTTATATGGCAGACCAAACTCATATATGGAGTACGATAAACGGAGGAGAAAGTTGGGTAACTATTTTTACTTTATCATCAGGTTCTATTACTTCTCTTTGTGTAAAAAACGATGATCCAAACACAGTTTGGCATACAAGAGGCGGATATAACTCTTCTCGTGTTTTTAAATCAACAGACGGTGGCGCCCACTGGGAAAATATTTCATCAGGGTTGCCCGATATTCCCATGTACTCAATTGTTTACAATAAATTAGAAGAAAATAGTGAAGAACTTTATGTAGGCTCAGAAGTGGGAGTATATTTTAAACATGGAGATTATGATTGGATTGCATTCAATAGTGGATTACCAAATGTGAAAATCGGTGAAATCGAGATCTTTTATAACACACAAAATCCTGAAGCATGTCGCTTGCGTGCCGCTACTTATGGTCGTGGACTTTGGGAATCGCCTATCAATCTCTCACTGACTCCTATTGCCGGTGAAGCCACAGGGACTACCCTACTCTGCGCCAACAGTGTAGCACAGATCTATTTGATCGGTTATATGGGAGAGATTCAATGGCAAGAATCTGATAATAATGTGAATTGGAATGATATTGATGGCGCAAACTCCTCTTTTTACCAAAGTGAACCTCTTGAAAATAGCATTTACTACAGAGCAAAAGTAACTCTAGGAGATCTATCAGTATATTCAAATGCACTTTTTGTAAAAGTAAATCCACTGCCACAAACTCCAAGCATTACAAGATTAGAATACACACTAATTTCAGATGCAGAGGAAGGAAATCAATGGTATAATCAAAACGGATTGATCCCGGGCGCTATTGAACAAACTTTCATCCCTACCGAAAATGGAACTTATTTTACTATAGTAAAGCTTGATAATTGCTCTTCCGAACCTTCAAACTCTATTCTTATTGACGATCTCTCCATTGGTGGAAACGCAATTAAAGATGGGGACTTTGTGATATTTCCCAATCCAATAAACGAACAGTTAACAATTAAGAATGAACAATTAAAAATGAATAGAGTGGTTTTGATTGACATGTTGGGAAAAGAGGTAATTAATATTCTACTAAACAACGTAAACGAAACTGCTATTAATGTTGCTAAAATTCCGGCAGGAGTTTATCAGGTAAGAATTGAAACAGAAAATGGTATCTATACTTCTAAAGTGGTGAAGTAATAACTCCTTATGAAGAAAAAAATTAATTTAAAACAATATTTTGAAGCTATGAAGATTACTATGAATGATATGACTATTCAAATATTTCACTTTAATATGATTCAAGTGAATACATTGGTCTGTTATGATGAAACAAAAGAAGGGGTAATCATTGACCCCGGAATGAGTTCTGAAACCGAACAAAAGAGGTTGCTTGATTTTATTGCAAATGAAAATATTCTAGTCAAATATATCATCAACACGCATCCTCATATTGATCATGTATTGGGTAATGCGTTTTGTAAAACGGAGTTTAATGCGCCGTTGGTTGCGCATAAAGCAGGATTGCCTATCTACAAACAAGCTCCCGAGCATGGTGCTGCGTTCAGATTTCCTAATTATGAATATCCCATTCCCGATATTTTTATTGATGATAATGAAAATATAAGTTTCGGAAATCAAATTTGGAAAACCATTTATACCCCCGGACACGCCGATGGAAGCATTTGTCTTTATGATAAAAATAACAATTTTGTAATTGTTGGAGATGTGATTTTTGCAGGAAGTATCGGAAGAACAGACTTGCCCACCGGAAATTTCAAACTCCTCATACAAAATATAACTGAAAAACTACTTCCACTTGGCGATGATGTTTTAGTGATTCCCGGACATGCAGAAACGACTACCCTTGGCAATGAAAAAATGAATAACCCTTATTTATAACATTATGCTTGAAAATTTAGAAGAAGGTTTTGAACGAAGAGATGTCTATGATAAAGAAACCATAGAACTATTATCTGAAAGTTATCGAAACATTATTATTGCTTCAAAAGAAGACCCTGAACGAGAAGGCTTAATAGACTCCCCTATTCGTGCGGCGAAAGCTTTTCAATATCTCATTCACGGCTATAGCTTAAAACCGCATGAAATTTTAAAAAGCGCTTTATATGCAGAAGATTCCAAACAAATTGTAGTTGTCAAAGATATTGAGATCTATTCGCTTTGCGAACACCATTTATTGCCTTTTTTTGGAAAAGCGCATGTAGGCTACATTCCTAACGGAAAAATTTGCGGGTTGAGTAAAATTCCCCGTGTGGTAGATGCTTTTGCTCGCCGACTGCAACTTCAGGAACGGCTCACCGCACAAATAAAAGATTGTATTCAGGAAGTACTTAGTCCTATGGGGGTTGCCGTTGTTATTGAGGCACAGCACTTGTGTATGTCAATGCGTGGCATTCAGAAACAAAACTCCGTAACTACCACTTCAGAGTTTAGCGGTGCGTTTCTCAAAAACTTCAATACACGACAAGAATTTATGCACCTGATTGGGACGAAATTGCATTAAGCTAAGCTAATCTTGTTAGATTAATAATTCGAGTTCTATTCATTAGAATCCACACCTCCCTTTCATACGGAAGATAAAACAATAGCTATCAACTCCGGTTCAATCCCCCACAAACACCTGTAATCCTTAAATTTGCAAGGCTTATTTCCGTATACCGAGCAGGGGCGGCAGGAGAGTTCTAATTGAATTTTCGGGTTTTCATCCTGCCCAAATCCAACAAATCCAGAATAAGGATGTGTTGCTCCCCAAATAGAAACGCATGGAATATTGCACAGCGATGCCAAGTGCATCCCCGAAGAATCCATACTGAGCATTACATCTAAACCGGAGATAAAATCAAGTTCCTCTTTGAGAGAATATTTGCCCACCAATGAGTAGACGTTTTCAAATTTTGATTGCCATTGTTCACACAATTCTTGCTCATTCTTACCGCCGCCAAACAAATAAAATTCATAATCTTTGTGTAGTAACGCCAACACTATTTCCAACAGTTCCGGCGGATATATTTTTCCCTTATGTTGTGCAAAAGGAGAAACGCCAATTTTCTTTACATTTTCCGGATTAAAAGGAATAGATGTTGGTTCGACATCTGTTTGCAAACTTAACTTCTGAAAAACATCCACATAGCGCTTCCAAGTAGGTGCTAAGGGAATTTTATTTTGGTTATTTGAATGACATAATCTTCTTTTTTCTATTCTTCCTTTATAAATAGTAGAAATTTTGATTTTCTTTAATGACAATCGAAAACAAAAGGTAAGTAATTTTGAGCGCAACACATCATGCAAATCAGCCACCGCATCTATTTTGTATTGTTGGGTCAGGTTTTTGTAAAGTCTGAAAATTCCTTTTAAGCCCTTATACTTTTCTTTAAAATCAATAGGAAAAATCTCCAAATTTGGAATATCCTCAAAAAACGGAGCAAAAAATTCACGGGTAGCAAAAACAAAGTGTATTTCAGGGTTTTGAGCGGCAATCTCTTTCATCACAGAGGCGGCAATTGCCACATCGCCCATAGCGGAGAAACGGAGTATTAGTATGGTTTTCATAATTGATTATTATTATCTTTTATCAATTTTTCAATCTCT
>JAITUN010000307.1 GCA_031286285.1 Bacteroidales bacterium
ACTGGGTTGTGAATTGCTTTCAAAAGTTTGTATTTTTGCCCGCGTGAACAGTGGATCGAACTCCTCGAGGGAGTCTTTAAGGTTGTGAATTGCTTTCAAAAGTTTGCATTTTTGCCCGCGTGAACAGTAAAACATTATTACTGGGTAAATGGTTATGAGTTGTGAATTGCTTTCAAAAGTTTGTATTTTTGCCCGCGTGAACAGTTTGCGGCATATTTTTTTGAAGCCTTAAAATGTTGTGAATTGCTTTCAAAAGTTTGTATTTTTGCCCGCGTGAACAGTAAAGGATTATTTTACTTCTGCTCGTCCATGTTGTGAATTGCTTTCAAAAGTTTGTATTTTTGCCCGCGTGAACAGTCTGCTAATTTAGTGGGCTGTTTTTTGGTTAGTTGTGAATTGCTTTCAAAAGTTTGTATTTTTGCCCGCGTGAACAGTCCGCGCAAACTCAAAACTTGCCGTGTTATGGTTGTGAATTGCTTTCAAAAGTTTGTATTTTTGCCCGCGTGAACAGTAGGAGATGCGCAAATAGATGAAAAACAACGGCTTACAAAGAAAATTAAAAATCAAATTCTGTTCAAATCAAAAATCTTGCCCGAAACCTCGGGCAAGATTTTTATTTCTACGAGTCGTAAATTTCCAAACTCAAATTTATAAACTTGCGGAAAATTCTTCTATTTTCTTCCAAATTTAAAAAAGTTCCAACTGCTGACAAGGAACATTTATCTCTATTTCCTTCTTACAATAGAACAACTCCATGGAACCAAACTGCTTATCAGTGATACATAAGATCCCAATGTGTCCTTTTTCGGGCAAGAAAAATTTCACCCTTTTAATATGAACATCTGCATTCTCACTTGAAGCACAATGGCGCATATAAATAGAAAATTGAAACATGGTAAAGCCATCGTCTAATAGTTTTTTGCGAAATTGGGTATGTGCTTTGCGCTCCTTTTTTGTTTCCGTTGGCAAATCAAAAAACACAAGCACCCACATGATTCTATATTCGCTGAATCTATTCATTTTATTGAAAAGAGGGATAGGCTATTTTCCGTATTTCTCCCAAAAAACATTTTGCCAGCGATGCAGTGGTTTGCCCTACTGCAATCATCAAAGGGCTTCGCTGTCCACTGATCATTACATCTAAAACAGGAATTTGCAATAATTGTGTTTTTATTTCTTTGGTTAATTCCATCGGTAGAGATAAGGCATGACTTGCCTCTACATCAGCAATTTCTATTACTAACTTATCTACAAAGGGTCGGTAAGGTTCCATAATATCATCTGCTAAACAATAGGCATTGTAACGGTTGTGGTGATGAATGCCTAATGTAGGGAGTAAGCCACTTGCTACCAAAGAACGCGCAACAACAGCCCTTAAGATCGCATATCCATAATTCAAAAAATTATTTGGTGGAACTCCTTCGCGATTGCGCACAAAACCTTCAATATCGGGAAACAGATTTTTCCAGTAATATACTGCTGCCCGCGCTTCCATATTATCAATGTCGCCACTACGAACCTCATCAATCCATTTTAACATATTACCTACTTCTGTTCTACTACACTTTTTTAAGACCGCCGCCTGATTTTCAATTTTTGCCTGAACAGTCTGCTGCCATAACTGTTTTTTTAAGGGTAATGATGCTTCTACTTGTGCTGTAAAGCGTTCGTTTTGAAGCGTATTACCTTCCAAAGGCAACAGTAACCCAACGGGCATCCGATTACTTCCGCAGGTAATTAATGCACAATTATTTTCAAGCAGCGCTTCCACCAATCCGGAGGTAAATGTGATTTGCTTATTATCAATAATCACAATCCCAATATCTTCAATTGGTATGGTTTTTACAGATTCCTCTTTGAAAGAATCGGGCAAAACATCACTTTTCTCTATTTCCGGCAATTTTATTACTAACTGTTTGTTTTTCAGGCTTAAATATGCAGGATTTTCAAAATAGAGAGTTCTTTTAATCATGATTTTAATTGTTTATTTCTTTCCATATTTTTCTGTCAATTGTGTTGACACTGTCGACACAATTCGTTTGCCGTAATCTGCCTGCTTATTTTTCAGAATAACCTCATTTATTCTTTTACCAACATTCCAAAACAGCATAGTCATTACGCTGTTTGCCTGAGCAATCACAAAACTTTTGCTTTGCTCAATAAGTTGTGAGAAGTCGTTGAACAGAATTTGTTCAGTAGTTTGGATTGAGCTAATTGGGTTTTTCATAGCTTAAGTTAATTTAGTTTTTTATTAAAAATATTTTGTTTGTGCGATAAAAGTATTTTTCTTTAAATCATCTATTTATTATAAATTGATACTTAAAGTTTAGATATTTTTCCTAAACGGTCTATATTGAGTTTGATACAATATTTTTTTTCTTCAATAAATTCTATTTTATTGAGTTGGGTAAATTCTGTTTTATTTACGATTGAAATTGCCACATTTATTGGAATAGCAGAAAGCCTTGAACTTGTAAAACTAACTATTTTATAAAGATTTTTTATTTGTTTCTTATTCAAATTTTCCCAGTCAATTACAAGGATATTCTCCTTTTCCTCTTCCATCGGCACATACACCAAATCGTTTGGTGATAAATGAAACAACAAATTATCTCCTTTTTCATTCATTTCAGGAACAGCATTTAGCCCTTGTTTCATTCTTTCAATAACAATATTTAAAGGAATGGTTTCAAATGAACGATTGCCGTTTTCGTCTGAATAAATGGCAAAAAACAAGTTAGTTCCCTTTGCAGCCTCAACGTATTTATCTTTCTTATTGCCGGTAGTACCAACTAAAAATTTATTACCAATAGGTTCATATACTCGTACTTTGTAAATGGGTTGATGAAATTTTCCATCATTAAGTGGAATGATATTTTTATTCATTTCTTCAATTCCTTCAGGCGAAAATGCCAATTCCGATTTATTATCTTTTGCCCACAAATGATTTAAGAGAATTTTCTGTATGCCTGTATCTGTAACAGATTCTTTGATAGTTTTTTCCGTAAATGAAGTATCCAACGGTTTACGGACTGCTGCATTTCCCGTTTCAAAATAGTAAATTTCTACCTTGGAAATATCAATCTTGTTGAATATATATTTTCGATCCTTAAAATATTTAT
>JAITUN010000057.1 GCA_031286285.1 Bacteroidales bacterium
AATTTGTTTTATCAAATCATCAATTTCTGTTATCGCTTTTTCTTTTGTTATATTCATCTATATTATTTATTATAAAGTCTTTATTCCCTAACGATTCTAAAGTGCAAACTAACACAAAAATTTTCTAATTGCAGACGGATAAAAATTGATGATTCTACACTCCTCCTTTTTCATATTAAACCATTTTTGCAAGTTCGGTAAACTTTTTTCTTTGTTCTTCATTTAAACGATAATTGTTAAAATCGTCTTTCGTTCTATGAAACCAACCATATAAAAATTTCTCAGCACCTATTGCAGATGGAACACGCCTATTTTCAATTAAATATATTTTTAATTTGTTGTAATTCAAATTCCATTCGTACATATTTTTATCTGTTTCATATTCGGCATATTTTTTTTGTACTCGTGTAACTTCGCTCTGTTGGCTTTCTGAAATGGTATTAATGCCATTCACAATTCTATACCACCATTTGTAAAGTGAAACCTCGTTTTTATCTTCTGATCTTGAAAATGGAAAATGTCTATTTTCTATAATATATTTTTCAAAATCGCACAAGCGTTGTTCAAACGATTTCGGTTTATTTTCCGACAGCTCTATTTGTTCATATTCAGGTGGATATTCTTCATTTGCTAAGCCAAAAAGAGTGTTTCTAAAAAGTGTAAATCTTTTCTTACTGTCGTTGAACATAGTGGCCTTGACACTTGCAATGTTGGTTTCAGGAAAATATTGTAAAATATTATTGCTAATATTTTCCAGTGACTGTGGCAGGTTATTGTTAGCCAAAAAGTCAATAATTGAATCACGAATTGAACCTGATTTAATATGCGCCCACTCTTTGAGTGTATAAATGCTACCCCGTTTTCTGAATGAAATAGCATCATTATTATAAATAAATGGACGCAATCGGTTAGGATTATTTTCAAGTGTATATTTATGTTCGGGTGATATTTCCTTAAACTCATCAAAAATTTCAACAAGACTCATAGGCTCTCCCTTCGCTTTTAATATCTCATATACCACCATTGAGGGGTTGAGTTTTTTCATTGCGGGAATCCGAATCTTGTCGTCTATATCTTCTGAAAATAAATGAAATTCGTAAAGTAAAATATCTCTAATAATGCGAATGATGTCGTCCGATTTTTCATAGTCATTTTTGAGCCAACATTGCGAATTGGCAACATATTCTTCAATATTCAAGAAGAATACTATCTCATTGTTAGTTATTAACTTTTCAAAACTGTCTCTAAACTTTTCAAAATCAAAAATATCTGCAAATTCTTTTTTTATTAGATATGTACTGTGCCAAACTTTTTTTCTATTTGAAAAATCAAAACCACCAAACAGAATATATTCATCACTAAATACATTTGCAATAATTTGTAAAGCAAACTCAACAGAAAGATTGCATTGTTCTTGTTTCTTCAAGTATTCTATAAACTCAACTAATTTTTGATTAATGTTATAAGCTTCTTGCAAAAGATTTATAGTATAAACCCATTCATCTTTACCTTCTAGTAATTGGCAGTATTTGAAAAAAGGGCTTTTTTTTTGAGATATCACACGATCCTGGGTGTTTTCAAAAACTTGGTTATAAACGATATTGCGTATTTTTCGAGTGTGCACGGGAGATAGACTCAGCTCGCAAGCAATTTCTTCAAATGTACACGGCTCTTTATCTTGAAAAATCGGAGTTGTAGCAGTAAAAATTTTCAGATACTTTGCATTGTCATTTATCAGATATTGTTCTAATATCCAAAACATTGGAAAATTGCCATTTTTATGATAAAAGTCAATGGCAAAAGAGAAATCGTCATGACAATATTGGCTGAAAACTTTATTTTTTTTTCTAATGATAATTTCTTCTGCAATAATTAGTTTTGAGAGAGACAGTAGTATTTCTCGTTCTTTTTCTGAGAGTTCGTTAATAAGTTCTGAAACTTCTTTAATTTTGAAACGTTGCTTGTTAGATTCAGTTTTCCGAATAATTTTTTGGCATAACTCGTCCAACTCTTCGCAAATCCCATAGCCTGCACTTCTAAGTTTTTTATTATGAAACGAGCCATTATCTTTATAAAAACCTACTATTTTATCAAGAGTACCTAAAACTGTATTTCTCAAACAATTTGCTGCACGAAGTGATATTTGATTTGTATTTAGTAAATTTTCTATTGTTATATACTTCAATTCCTCATTTGAAATATTTTCTTTCTCTGCAATAGTATTTGAAATAACACTTATACAAAATTCATCCAGTTCTTTACGAGTATTACGCCCTGCATTTTTAATTTTTATTTTGGAAAAAGAACCTGTATTTTCAAAAAACAACAATATTTTTTCAAGAGTATTTAAACCTAAACTTGTACAACAACCTGCCGCACGAACCGATAATTGATATGTTTCTCTTAAATGCTCTGTTGTAATATGTTCCAAGTTTACTCGATTACTTTTGAAATCTGTAATATGAGAGATGATTATTTCGTCTTCTATTTGAAGATTAATTTGTTCATATTCTACTTGAGAAATAAACCTATTCTCTGATAATTGATAAGATGTTGTTTTTTTATCCGATTCACAAGCAATAATATTCGTACCCGATTTTATAGTGACTTCCTTGTTGTCAATTATTTGAGGAATAATATCATTGCATAGATTCTCCAACTCTTTACAAACTTTACGCCCTCCTTTTCTAAAATAGAATAACCCTCCATTTTTAAAACAATCAATTATTTGGGAAAGAGTATTTAAACCTATACTGATACAATAGTTTGCAGCATCAGCTGAAATCTGTTTAGAATCCACTAAATAACGTGTTGGTATATGTTTTAATTCTTCTCTTAACATTTTAATTTCAGTCCATTTTGTATATAGTAGAATCTTTCAATTCGTTAAAATCAATTATCCATAGGAAAAATATGTTTTGCTTCATTTTTTTTTGAAAGTTTTGGCAAAAATAGTTCTTTTTCAACTTCCAATCAACTATTCTTCAATAAATATTATCAATTCGAGGTTTTTGCCGGAATTTACCTTATTTTTATTTCCTCATGTGTTGTCCGGCTATTATTTATAACGTCCGGCATATTGGGGCAGTGGCGGCTTCCAAGCACTTCCCAGCGGGCGACAAACTTCCCTTCCGTACACTTTTGCAAGCGGGGCTACTGCCGCCATTGAGCCAATATGCTCGTTATAAATAGTAGCATGCCATTCACG
>JAITUN010000144.1 GCA_031286285.1 Bacteroidales bacterium
CCATCTTAACAAAAACCTCTCCCGAAATAAAAAAGGTGGATCTGAAATATTTGACTACCGGTGGCGCATCCGGGAACGGAATTAGGAGAGATGAGAAGGTGCTCAAGGCATCTGTTTCTTTGAATAATAGTAAAACCGTTTTACTTTTGGAAACCAAAGGGGGCAGAGATTCTGTCAAAGAGGAATCTCAAAAAGAGGATATTTCCCAATACTATAATCATACCCAAGACCGTTTGGTAACCCCTGCCGATATTATTGTTTTTATTAAAACATTTTATTTTGAGAATGTTGCGTTAAAAGATGAGATTGAAAACATCACCATCAAACGTGAAGCAGATCTGATTGCTATAACAGTTCATTTGAAAATAGACAGTTTTTTAAATAAAGGAGATAAGAGTGAACTATTGGCAAAAATATTGGAAAATAAAATATCGTTGCGGAGTTCAGGGGTTTTGCCTTTTGTGGTGGAGATATTATAAGTTTTTATAACCAAAATTTATTTCCCTGAGCAGGCGTGAAAACTACGTCTCTCCTATATTTTTTACTCAAACAGCTCTTTCAGTGCGTTTTCCAATGCTGCGCCGCGGAGGTTTTTGGCAATGATTCGCCCATCTTTTCCAATTAAAAAGGTGGCAGGAATCGCAGTAATGCCATAAATTTTAGCAGCTTGTGATTGCCAATACCCTAAATCGCTCACATGGTTGGGCCAAACCAATCCATCGGTCTCAATGGCTTTTACCCAACTCGTTTTGTCTCTATCCAAAGACACACTATATACATCAAATCCTTTGTCGTGATATTTTTGATAGGTTTTTACTACATTCGGGTTTTCCTGTCGGCAAGGACGACACCACGATGCCCAAAAATCTAATAATACGACCTTTCCTCTTAAATCTGAAAGCTTCATTATTTTACCTTCCGGATTTTCAAAAGCCAAATCGGGAGCCATAGCGCCAACCGAAGTAGCATTTGCAGGAGACATCTCTTTCTTATAACGCTCCGCTACAATAGGTTGTTCCGGATATTTTTCATACAATGCCTTAATTACCTCCTGGTGTAACTCTGCGTTTTTGTCTTTTGGAAAATGATCTAAGAAAAGAAGCACGGCAAGATCCGATTTATTTGCTAATATGTAATTTATCACTGCCTTATTCCGTTTCTCATTTTCCGTGTTAAAAAGTGTTTGGTATTTGTTTACCATAGTAGAAACATTGCGCTGAGCCTCTTGTAATGTATATTGTCCAAATCCATTTCCCACTCTTGCATAATTCGACAAATTTTCAGCTATTTCTTTTACATTGGAACACATTTTTGAAAGATTGATAATTTTTGCTGCAAGAATCTCTTTTTCTTTTTTCTTGTTTGCTAAATCATTCATTTGCAAGCTATCACGGAAATATAAAAAGGCTTCTATCTGAGTAATTAAATCGGAAAAAGAATTTTTCATCTTTTCATTGCGCTGCTCTAACAGGTCTAAATATTTGTCCACACTTGATACATAAAAACTCTCAAATTTACTATTTCTATTGCTTTTAAAATCATAGAAAAGATTCATACTTTGTATATAGTTAGAATACTTTGTATAGTTAGTAGAGATATCTTTTATCAGGTTTGAGCTTGCATAAATAAAAACATCTATAGTTTTTGGATCCGGTTTTTCTTTAATAAGTTTCGAATTTACATAAAGTTGTAAAGAATCGGTGCTTTTTGCCACCAACAAACAATAGGCGTCGGCTTCTGTATTGGCATCAAAGAAAGGTTTGAATTGCGATTGAAATTCGTTGAAAAACTGTACATCCTTATCAACTTGTAAGGCATTACTTATACTGTCGAAAACATTTTGAATAGCTACAATCATATCTGTAGCCGTTTTAAAAATTTCAAGGCTGGGAGAGCCTTTTACAGATTTAATGGAAGTCAGTTTTTTAGCATCAAGCACCAATTCAATATTTTGATTGGGCGACAGACACATCATTATTTGATTTCCATCATCAAAAACAAGACGATAAAGATCTGTTTTCGGAATATTGGCAGTGAGTTTAAAAGTTCCGTTTTGATTAACCTGTGCATTGCCAAAAGAAACACCGTCGTCTTTATATAACAACTGTAGATCAACTTGAGTAAAATTGTTGTTTTCAATAGTCCCTGTAAGGGTTGTTTTTTGCGCAAAAACAGTTGTGATACTAATAATTAGAATAAGAGTAAAAATGAATTTTGAATTTTGGATTTTGGATTGTTCATACTTTTTTTATTTAGCAAAAAAACAGAGAGAATTGAATAAACAGATATTAATAACGGCAGAACACTATTAATTATTTGGTTACCTCAATTTTTTTAGCATCTGTTCTTTCACCGTTAACATAAAGCACATAATAAGAAAAAGTTTGAGGCGCTATTTTTTCAATTTGATTAGTATTGAGGATTATTTTTTAACCGCAGAGGCGCAAAGATTTAACGCACCACTACTAATAAAACTATTTAAATGAATATTAATACTTAATAATTTTTTTCGTAATTGGTCCTCTTTCCGTCGCTATCCGCACAAAATAGATTCCTGCGTGTAATTCCGAAATATCAATTGAGTAGTGAGTAGTGAGTAGTGAGTAGTGAGTAGTGATGGTACGTCCATAAACATCAAAAATCTCAACACCCATAACTCGTAACTCGTAACTCGTAACTTGTAACTCCCCTGTAGTAGGATTTGGAAAAACCACTATCCCATCCTCAAACTCCTTAATACCAAGATCAATCGTTTCTTCTACGTGATTTGATGAATCCGACACACAGCCCTCTTTATAATAGGTTCTTATATAATATTCATAATCTCCATTCGGCAGATTTTCATCTAAATAGGTTGTATCAGCAAGCAAGGTGTTGGTTATTCGTAAATTATTTCTATAAACATGATAACCTCTAATGAATGAATTATCGGCTGAATTAGACCATTGTAATAGAACTGAATTTGGATTTACCATTTTTGAATCTAAATATGAACTATTATCACATATTACTTCCTCATATTTATAGTCTTTTGTAATATCGTGGCAAAAAGTTGCTTCCAAAGTCTCTCCATAATCTCTGTAATACTCAATACACATTTTCAGGTACCAACCCAATGGGTTATAATCATCTATGTATGAAGTATTAATAATATAAAAAACGCCCGGTTCTCTATCCGACATAAATACAGGCATATTTATGTAACTATTATAGGGATCGTAAACTTCACTAATGTAAGCATGCCGAAAGGTGTACCCTGTGTCTGCGCTAAAAGATACTTTAAAAGTCCAATCCGGAAACCATGAGCTAATATATACCTCGCCCGGTATCCCACCACGGTAAACGTCGGGAAAAACTCCACTGATTAGACCAAACATAAATTGACTGTCTATTGGTATTTCAATGTATGATTTATATAAATCGTACGTATGGTATAATATTCCATCATAACCGTTATAAGTAGATCCTGCAAAGATTTCTTTTTCTTCCCATCCAAATTCACCTTGAGATCCAATACCTCCCTCAACACTAATAAAAGTTGTACCATAATCTGTACTTTTTAATGGACCGCTTCTGTAAATCATTCCTTCATAATTTGTCGAGAAATAATTTACAGAACCAATGTTTTTTTCCCTAAGCGTCCAATTTTTCCCATAATCGAAGCTTACCCAAAGCGCTGTATGTGTGTAACTGTTTTTGGTAAATGTTTGTCTGTTATAAATCGCTCCGGGAGTTGCATCGGCAAGAATGTAATCAGGGGTAATTACATATTCGGGGTTGTCTGAGAGATAGAGGGAGCTACATTGAACCGTCAATTTTTTTCCGTTCTCTGTTAATCGGTAAAGAGCAGTGCGTACAGTGTCATAAGTAACATAGTTCCAAACATCTCCAATGCCGTACCATAATCCGGTAAAGTAGAGTTCTCCGGGTTCTGCGCCGCGGGCAATGCCACGGTTTTGGGCATGAGAAAGAGTGTTTAAGAAGACAAAAAATGCAGCAAAAAGTACTGTTTTTCTCATAATTTTTTATTTTTAAATAACCGTGCAAATATAATTGTTTGAATATGCAAAAATATATTATTTTGCAATGTTTTAAAAAAATAAAAAAAATGAAATATCCATGAGTTTTAAAATAATAACACATCAACCGCAATGAATCTGACGCATGGATGTAGAAAAAATGGATAATGAATGATACTGCTACCCATCGGGCTGAAAGCCCGAAATAATTCAGCCCGATGGCAACGCCTCGGGGGAACGAAACAAAACACCTCAATACCCTATATCGTATGCGGTATCACAATATCATCACAATAGTCGCATCTGTAAGATCGTTTTTCGGGGTCAACCAAATGGAAAACATGATCGGCATAGCCCTCTACGGAGGTAACGCAACGCGGGTTTTTACACTGAATTACATTAACCACTTTTTCAGGAACTTTAAGTTTCACCTTTTTCACAATTGCTCCGTTTTCTATCACATTAATAGTAATATCAGGATTTATTAATCCCAGAAAGTCCACATCCAAATCAATTTCGTTATTAATTTTAATGATATCTTTTCTGTTCATTTTTTCACTGTAGGCGTTAATAATTAATGCCACCGTGTAGTCGGCTTTGTCTAACTTCAAGTATCTAAACAACTTCATTCCGAATCCTGCGGGGATATGGTCAATAACAATTCCTTTTTCTATACTGGTAATTTGTAGCATAATTTTTTGGATTAAAAGATTCCTAAAAGTTTTAATATCAAAGCCATTCTCACATACATTCCATTTTTTGCCTGTTGGAAATATTGTGCGCGGGGGTCATCGTCCACCTCAATACTGATTTCGTTCACTCTGGGTAGCGGGTGCAAAATGTAGGTTTCAGCGCCGGCATGTTTCATTTTTTCCTTATCTAAAATAAAACGGTCTTTCAGTCTGATGTAGTCCTCTTCATTAAAGAACCGTTCTCGTTGCACACGGGTCATGTACAAGAAATCCATCTCTTTCATGTAGGGTTCCATTTTTTCTGCCTCCACACAGGGGATATTGTTTTTCTTGATAACCTCTTCTCTAATATATTCGGGAACGCGGAGTTCTTCCGGTGAGATAAGAACCAACCGAACTCCTTCGTATTTGCTTAAAAATTTGATAAATGAGTGTACTGTTCGTCCGAATTTCAAGTCGCCGCAAAATCCATACACTTTGTTTTCCACATTTCCTTTCAGGAGTTCCACCGTAAGGATGTCGGTTAGTGTTTGTGTGGGATGTTGGTGTCCTCCATCTCCTGCATTAATCAGCGGCATTGTTTTAAGCCATTGACTTGCCACGCGGGGGGCTCCTTCTTTGGGATGGCGCATTACGGCAATATCTGCATAACACTCAATGGTGCGAATGGTATCTGCGATACTTTCGCCTTTCGCCACAGAACTTGAGTTAGGCTCGGAGAATCCGATGATAGCGCCGCCCAAGCGCAACATTGCCGCTTCAAAACTAAAGCGTGTTCGGGTACTGGGTTCATAAAAAAGAGTTGCTAAAATTTTACCTTCGCAACTCTTCTTATACTTTTCAGGGTTCTTCACAACCTGGTGTGCCAGGTCGAACAATTCGCGAAACTCGTCGCGTGAAAAATCTGATGGATCAATTAAGTGTCTGCCTTTTAACAAAATAAACCTCCTGTTTTTTTTAAATTTTGTCGGCAAAAGTAACTTTTTTTTTTTTTTATTACGGACTCATGTTTTTTGGGTTATTTTTTTTTGTAATAGTCTACCTTATCAAAGTATTATAATGCAAAATACCAAGGCACTCAATTATTCATATAAAACCATACTTTTGCAGTTACTCTAAATAATAAAAAAATGACCTCACATCCATATATTCTAGGTATTGAATCTTCTTGTGACGACACCTCTGCTGCAGTAATTAGCGGCACGAAAATTTTGTCGAATGTGATTGCAGGGCAGAAGATTCATGCTGAATATGGAGGCGTAGTCCCGGAATTGGCGTCGCGGGCGCACCAACAAAACATTATTCCGGTAGTGGACACCGCGTTGAAAAGAGCAGGAATTAGAAAAGAACAAATATCAGCAATTGCTTACACGAACGGACCCGGTTTGCTCGGCTCGCTGCTGGTAGGAAGTTCTTTTGCCAAAGGGCTGGCATTATGTCTAAATATTCCACTAATTGTGGTTGACCATTTGCAAGCACATGTTTTGGCAAATTTTTTAGACACTAATGAAAAAAAAAATAAACCTGAGTTTCCTTTTTTGTGCTTGACTGCTTCGGGAGGACACACACAGTTAATGATGGTACATGACTATTTTAATATGGAAATCTTAGGAAAAACAATTGACGATGCTGCCGGCGAAGCCTTTGACAAAGCTGCCAAAATATTGGGACTTCCCTACCCCGGTGGACCTGAAATAGACAAACTTGCACGACAAGGCAATCCCAAAAGGTTTATTTTTTCTATGGCGAAGATGAAAGAACTTAATTTTAGTTTTAGCGGGTTAAAAACGTCATTTCTCTATTTTGTTCGGGACCGATTGAAAGAGAATCCCAATTTTATTGAAGAAAACCTGAACGATTTAGCAGCTTCTATACAGTATCACATCATCAAATCGCTCGCCGAGAAAATGGAAAAGGCATTGAAAACATACAAATGCACAAATTTTGCATTGTCCGGAGGGGTTGCCGCAAACTCCGAATTAAGAGAAAAGATGTTGGAATTAGCTGAGAAATACAACGTTCAGGCAACCATCCCGCCGATACCGTTGACAACAGATAACGCTGCAATGATTGCCTGCTGCGGATATTTTAAGTATTTACAAAAAGAGTACACAACTTTGGAAGTGGCGCCCTATTCTAGCCCTAAGATTTTTCCAAATTAACTCAGAATAAAAATAGACTTTCGACTTTTGATAACTTTTTTTATTCTCTACAAGAAAAAGAACAAAAAACCGTTATATTCTATTGAATTTTTTTACAGTATAATTTTACTTTATGGAACAACTTTACAAAATAGGTATCACCCAAGGCGATTTTAATGGCATTAGTTATGAAGTGATTATGAAAGCGCTTTCGGATCCAAAAATTACTGAAATCTGCACCCCAATTATTTATGGTTTGGCAAAAGTATCAAGCTATTATAGAAAAACTTTGGAAATGAATGAGTTTGCTTTTCAGTTTGTGAAAAACGCCCAGCAAACCTCACCAAAAAAACCTAATTTAATTAATCTCAATGATGATGAAGTAAAAATTGCAGTCGGGGAAAGCTCCGAAATTGCCGGAAAAATGGCAGAATTAGCGCTGACTACAGCTTGCACCGACTTAAAAAACAAATCTATTGATGCCATTGTTACTGCGCCGGTCAATAAATTCAATATGCAATCGCCCTCCTTTAAATATGAAGGACACACCGAATTTTTCAGCGACCAATTTAATGCGAAAGATACGATGATGATTATGGTTACAGAAATTCTTAAAGTAGGATTTGTTACTAACCATACTGCTATTAATGAAACCGGAAAACTATTAACCACAGAGTTAATATTAAAGAAAATTAAGATACTTAACAATTCTTTGATTAAAGATTTTTTGAGTACTAATCCTAAAATTGCAGTCCTTGCTTTCAATCCCCATGCAGGAGATAAGGGGCTTTTTGGAAATGAAGAAAAGAATATTTTAGAGCCTGCAATTAAAGAAGCGTTTGAACAAAATATTAATGCTTTTGGTCCTTTTCCTGCTGACGGCTTTTTTGCTTCCGGACAATACACGCAATTTGATGCTGTTTTGGCTATGTATCACGATCAAGGAATGATCCCTTTCAAATTATTGGCTCAAGAAAGCGGTGTGAATTTTACCGCCGGTTTACCTATTGTGAGAACCTCTCCGGCACACGGTACAGGATACGATATTGCAGGAAAAAATATAGCCTCGCCTGACGCTATGAGAAATGCTATCTATTGGGCAATAGATATATTAAACAACAGAAAAGCAAACTGTTAATATGCTGTTACCAATACAAATCATACAAACAACCGCGCCAAAAAACAGTATTGTTTTCAACCCCAATTGGAGTATCTCTGAGTTGGCTTTTGATAGCCGAAAAATTACCTTTCCGGAACAAACGCTTTTTTTTGCTATAAAAACTGCAAAAAATAACGGGAATCTATATATCCCTGAATTGATTAAGCAAAAAGTTAAGAATTTTATTGTAACGGAAAATATTGAAAATTTTAGAAAATTTGAAGCTAATTTTTATTATGTTGAAGATCCTGTTTTAGCAATGCAACAAATTGCAGCAGAACACAGAAAAAAATTTACTTATCCCGTAGTAGGTATTACCGGAAGTAACGGTAAAACTATTGTAAAAGAATGGCTTTCAACTATCTTGTCGAAAGATTTTTCTGTAATAAAAAATCCAAACAGCTACAATTCCCAAATCGGAGTACCTCTCTCTGTTTGGCAAATGAATGAAACCCACAGTTTTGGAATTTTTGAAGCAGGTATTTCTCAAAAAAACGAAATGGATAAGTTAGAAGCTATCATAAAACCAAATATGGGAATTTTAACAAATATTGGGAACGCACACTCCGGTTTTTTTGAAAACGATAAAGAAAAACTAATCGAAAAATTAAAACTTTTTAAAAATGTTTCGTTTTTGATTTATAATAATGACGATCCTTTAATCAGAGAAACATTTTCAGATGAAAACTATAAACATTTGCAAAAAATTTCGTGGGGAAAACATCAGAATTCGTATTATAGAATAATTTCACAAAGACAACTTCAAAACATAACTATTGTGGAATTTTCTCATTCAGCGGAGTGGCTTGAAATTCCGTTTTTAGATGCAGCTTCTATTGAAAATGTTTTGAATATCACTGCACTATTGATGTTTATGGGATATTCTCTTACACATATCTCTAAACAATTGCGCGTTCTTTCTCCTCTAAGTATGAGAATGGAAATAAAGGAAGCACAAAATCGCTCCATTATTATTAATGACACTTATAGTTTAGATATTAATTCTCTACGAATTGCTATCGATTTTTTGTCTAATCAAACCCAATTTTCAAAAAAAACATTGATCATTTCCGATTTTGAACAGGTAAACTGGGGAGAAAATGAGTATTTTGAATTATCTAAACTCTTTGACAATCACAATATTACTAAAATTGTGGTGGTGGGAACAGAGATGCGTAAACGACATGGCTTTTTTCCGGTGGTGGAAAAACATTTTTACACTACTACAGATGAACTATTAACACATCTATCCGAAATTAACATTCAGGATGAAGCGGTTTTGATTAAGGGGGCGCGCTCTTTCCGATTTGAAAGAGTAGTGCAGGCATTACAACTAAAAACCCACCAAACTATTTTGCAGGTTGACTTGGCGGCATTGGTTCATAATTTGCACTATTTCAAAAAGCTACTTCATCCGGATACCCAAATTATGGCGATGGTTAAGGCAATGTCATACGGGCTGGGAGATGCCGAATTGATTAATGAACTCTGCTACCATAAAGTAGATTATTTAGCTGTGGCTTACACCGATGAAGGTATTGCCTTGCGCCAAAGAAACATCACAAAACCCATCATTGTTTTGGGCGCAGAAACTACCGGTTTCGATATAATGATCCAACATCATTTAGAACCCGAAATTTTTAACTTGTTTTATTTAAAAGAATTAATATCTGCATTAGATAATTATCCCGATATTGATAGTTTCCCCATTCATATAAAAGTAGATACCGGAATGCACCGCTTGGGATTTGATGAAGAGGAAATTCATGAAATGATACAGTGGATTAATTCTTCTTCAAAGTTAAAAATTGCTTCTGTTTTTACCCACTTAGCTGCGGCGGAAGATGTTAATGAAGATGAATTTACAAAACAACAAATCGAAAAGTATAATACCATTTGCCATACGATTGATGCACAAATTTCATATCCTTATTTCAAACACATTTTGAACACAGCCGGCATTATTCGTTTCCCTGAAGCACAATACGATATGGTTCGGTTAGGTTTAGGGCTGTACGGATTTAGCCCTGTTCCCGAAATTCAGTCACAATTACAATCGGTGGTTACACTAACAAGTGTCATCACACAATTAAAAAATGTTAAAAAAGGAGAAACAATAGGCTACAACAGAACTTATAGAGCGCCAAGAGATATGCAAATTGCGATTGTTCCGGTAGGTTATGCCGACGGGTATCCGCGAGAACTAAGCAATGGAATTGGCTTCATGCTGATTAACCATAAAAAATGTCCTGTTGTAGGAAAAATCTGCATGGATATGTCCATGATTGATGTTACCGGTTTGGAGGCAAGTATTGGAGAAGAGGTAATTATATACGATGCAGAAAACTCTATAGAAGAGATTGGTGCAACCATCGGCAAAACCTCTTATGAACTCTTAACCGCCATTTCGAAGCGTGTCCCGAGAATTTATGTAAGGGAGTAAATTATGAAGCAATCCTTTATTTTTTTGATGTTTGCCATTCCCCTGCTTTGTGTGGCACAAAACAGTTTGACTTTTAGTTATGAGTATGACGTTTATGTTGTTTTCACAAACTTCCCAACAAATTCATCTCCAATTTTTATGAAATAGATTCCTGCAGGAAGATGGGAAACATTTATGGAGTAGTGAGTAGTGAGTAGTGAATAAGGAGTAGTTATGGCACGTCCAAAAACATCATAAATCTCCACTTGTAATTTGTCACTTGTAACTTGTAACTTGTTACTTGTCACTTGCAGCTCTCCCGTCGTTGGGTTCGGGAAAATCTTGTAATTCGAATTGTACTCAATAATATTATCATCAATAA
Organism: Bacteroidales bacterium; assembly: GCA_031286285.1. Classification (GTDB taxonomy): domain Bacteria; phylum Bacteroidota; class Bacteroidia; order Bacteroidales; family WCHB1-69; genus WRNX01. The sequence goes on from JAITUN010000144.1 coordinate 10,816, forward strand.
ACGGAACAGAATCGCAGGATTCGTTGCTGAGCGCGCTTTCAACCATCTCATCATTAATTTTAAAAACCGCGGCTACCTGATAGCAATACCATCCAACATCTGTAACGGAATCTAAATATGACAACTGTTGGGTTTTATCTATTTGAGCGTTATCTCTATACAACACATAATGTTCAACATTGATATCTACTATCGGTGGTTCCCAAGAGATTTCAATACCTACCTCTTCAATATACTGAGCAAGACAATTGGTGGGAGGCATAATAGGCGGAGGAATTAAAGCACAGGATTCATTACTATAATTGCTTTCAATCAACTCATCTTCAATGTTATAAATAGCGGTTACCTGATAGCAGTATAAACCAAAACCGTTAATGGTGTCCTCATAAAACAATTCTGATGTTTGGGATATTTTATCACCATCTCTATATACATAATATTCAACGGGGGTATTCTGTTCCGGTGCATCCCAAGAGATTTTAACACCCATATCTTCAATATATTGGGCAATACAATTCGTGGGAGGTGCAATGGGTGGCGGCATTTCGCCTGAAAAAACGGCTAATGTTGCAATACTGGCAACCATTGCCTGAGTGAATGCCGTAACTTGTTCCGGATTATTAACGCTGGGTCCGATAATATCTCCCAAGCAAGGAATATTTCCTGTGCATCCGTTACCGCATCCGCTACTCCCTGCAGTATGGTGAATATAGGGGCTGTCGCAATTGATATCTTCAAACCACCAAATCCCTTTAAAGCCTTTATTATTAAAAGAGGTGTGGTCGCTATCTCCCCAAGGCAAGTTAGAATGTCTGGTAACCGGTATCGTTGGAAAATAAACATCACAAACATTAACAAAATAGTCAGCCAAAGTGAGCGCCGGATTAGTAGGATAAATCAAACAAAAATGGATAGGGTCTTCAGGTCTTAAATAGCCGGTCATATCCAAATTAAAATATCCTAAGATGTTTTTTCCTTCATTGTAACATTTTTGGGCAAAAGCGCCGCTGCCGTACAATCCATATTCTTCTGCTGAAAAGGCACAGTAAATAATAGAGCGTTTAAAATCGTACTGGCTTAATATTCTTGCCGTTTCCATCACTCCGGCTGTACCGGAGGCATCGTCGTCGGCGCCGGGCGCATTGTTTTGCGATTCAGTATAACTATCATAATGTCCGCCAAGAACAATAAATTCATCCGGAAACTCAGTACCATATTGAATTGCAATCACGTTATTATTATTATACGGACTACCGTAGTTCCAGTTGAAATTGTGTAATTGTACTTCTAATCCCAAAGATTCATACTGATCTTTAATCCAGTTTTGGGCAGCAATATGATTGGCATGATGACAATTTCTGGTCACAAAATCTTCAAGCGATTGAATATACCCCATTACTGAATCTGTACTCACTTGAGATATAAAAGATTGAATATTTTCATCAGGTTCAGTAATTACAGGATAATCGAAAACAGATCTTGATAAACTTGCTTCGGTATTCGTAATGGCAACCATTCCGTCATTTTTCGCGGGTTTAAAATCGTTTGACAAGATCTTCATAATCATAAAATGGTCACCAAAATAGAGCGCATGGTCGCTTTTGGAAACATTAGATAAATACTCCTCCTTGTAATCGTTGTTACAATATACAATTGCGTAAGCATCCACATCGGCAAAAGCGTGTTCATCAAGCACAACGGCATTGTTGTAGTTGATAACATCCGCAGTTGCAAGCACGTAATTATCATTGTAATAGTGAATTTTTAAATCATTATTATTGAATAAAGATTCTAAATTATCAGTTTCTGTTACAGGGATTAAGATAAATTTTCCTGCAAAAGTTACGATGGAAACTAATAGAAAGCAAAGGGTAAGGATGATGTTCTTTTTCATTTTTAAAAATTTTGGCAAAAGAAGTAAAAAAACTACTCCTTTACAAACTTCCCAACAAATTCATCTCCAATTTTTATGAAATAGATTCCGGCGGGCAGGTGGGAAACATTTATGGAGTAGTGAGTAGTGAGTAGTGAGCAATGAGTAGTTATGGCACGTCCATAAATATCATAAATCTCAATACTTGTCACTTGTAACTTGTCACTTGTAACTTGTAGTTCTCCCGTCGTTGGGTTCGGGAAAATCTTGTAATTCGAATTAAATTCCTTAATACCAAACGGTTTTGAGATGCAGGACTCGTTGCTGAAAGCGCTTTCCAATAGTTCATCTCCACAATTTTCAGCGGCAGTTACCATATAACAATGGGTAAAATAATCATCAACAACATCTATATAAGAAAGTTCTGTAGTTTGAGCTATCTTAAAGCCATCTTTATAAACATAATACTCAACAGACTGCTTTACTCCATAGTAATCCCATTTCATTGAGATTCCGCCGGCATTTTCATCATATTCTGTAATACAATTAATAGGCGAGGGGATTGAGTGTAGCGCTGTATCACTGTCAAAACCGGCTAAGGTGGCTATACCGGCAAGGTTAATTTGGGCAAACATTTTAACTTGCTCAGGATGATTGACGCTGGGTCCAATAATATCAGCCGGAGAATGAATATAGGGGCTGTCGTCTTTCCAATCTTCAAAAGTCCAGATCCCCATATATCCATTTTGGTTGAATGAGGTATGGTCGCTATCGCCACCTGATAAATTAGCATAAGAAGTAATGGGAATATTTTCATAATAGATGTCGGCAACATTTAAGAAAAAGTTTGCTAAGGGCGCTGCGGGCGAAGGATAGATGAGGCTGATATGCATAGGGTCTCCCGAACTTAAATAGCCGGACATATCAATATTAAAGACTCCAACAATATTCACATCATCTTGCTTACAGCGTGTTGCATAGGCATCGCTTCCCCACAATCCGAACTCTTCAGCGGAAAAACAGCAATAGATGATGGAGCGTTCAAATTCAAATTGGCTTAGCACCCGTGCCATTTCTAATATCGAGGCAGTTCCGGTGGCGTTGTCATCGGCACCGGGGGCTACCGTAGGGGTAATTGGATACCAGCTAAAAGTATCGTAATGCGCTCCGCAAACAATATATTCATCAGGATATTTTGTTCCTTTTTGGATGGCTATTACATTTTCCGACGAATTAGAGTGAGGATAATAAGTCCAACCCCAATAGACTCCTTGATATGGATGAAAACTTTGTGTTTCGGTTTCTAACCCCATTGCTTCAAATTTTGCTTGTAGCCAGGCTTGGGCTTGATAAGCCTGCGGTTCATCATAAGCGCGTGTCCCGTAGTCCTGTAAATGTTGCACGTATGCAATCAGGCTGTCGGTTTTAACTTTGGATAAAAAATGTTGAATATTATTATCAGCATCTGTTATCACAGGAAAATCAAACTGAGATTTCGGAAGTTTAGCCTCAACATCTGTAATGAATACGATTCCGTCGTTTTTCGCAGGCATGAAGTCATTGGATAAAATTTTCATAATCAAAAAATTGTCTCCAGAATAGAGTACTTGATTGCTTTTAGAAATATTTGACAAATACTCTTTTTTATAATGATTATAGCAATAAACGATTGCGTAAGCATTCACCTCTTCAAAAGCGTTTTCATCAAGCACACTGATGTTGTCATTAGGCATAATATCCGTAGTTGCGAGGATATACTTGTCGCAGTAGTAGTGAATTTTTAAATCATTATTATTGAAAAATGATTCTAAGTTATCGGTTTCTGTTACAGGGATTAAGATAAATTTTCCTGCGAAAGATACGATGGAAACCAATAGAAAGCAAAGGGTAAGGGTAAGGTTTTTTTTCATTTTATTAAAATTTTCGGCAAAAGTAAAGTTTTTTTTGTGGTGATTAAAATAATATAGACTAAATCCTGGGCAAAATCTTTGAATTGTTCTTCTGAATCCTAATTATTTTATTTTTGCGCTCTAATTTCATAAATCTTTATGCAAAATCCAAAATTAGCTTACCGATACGCCAATGCACTCTATGAATTTTCGTTAGAAATAGATATTGTGGAAAATGTGTATAATGACATTTTGTATATTCAAAAAGTTGAAATTGAAAACGATGAGTTGAGAAAAGTTTTGGAAAGTCCTATCATTCCACAAGATAAAAAACAAAATATTATCAGAGAAATTTTTCAAAAAAAATTAACGAGAACTGTTTTTAATTTCTTTACTCTTATAGTTAAAAAGAGAAGAGAACCGGAGTTATTAATGATTTGCAGGCAATTTATCAAAATTTATTATAAAAACCACAATATTAAAGAAGCCTATCTTACTTCTGCACAACCTCTTTCAGAAAAAATGGTTCATCATATTAAAACATATTTAGAAGAAGAACTACCTTACACTTTTATTATTCATCTTTCAGTTGAGCCTAAAATTATAGGCGGAATTATAGTTAAAATTGATGATTATTTTTTTGATGCAGGCATTCTAAATAAAATTAATAAATTAAAAGCTGAATTTTCTCAAAACAAGTATGCTGTGGGGTTTTAGAAGATAGGATGCAGAAAGAAAGAGTATAAGCTCTGAAGTTCGGCTGAGTTTCAAATTCAGCAAAACATATTAACATTAAATCTTAAACCTTGAACCTAATTAACTACAATACAATAATTTCTACTCTTCCATCTGATATTAAGTTAGTGGTAGTAACCAAAATGCGTTCTTTGGAGCAGATTTATATGTTGTATAAGGCTGGGCATCGCATTTTTGGGGAAAACCGTCCCCAAGAGTTGAAAGTAAAATCTGAAGCGTTACCCAAGGATATTGAATGGCATTTTATTGGTCATCTGCAAACCAACAAAATTAAGTATATCGTTCCGTTTGTTTCGTTAATTCATAGTATTGACAGTTTTTCTTTGCTCCTAGAGGTAAATCGCCATGCTGAAAAACACAACCGCATCATTTCTTGTTTGCTGCAATTTTTTATCGCACAAGAGACCACAAAATATGGGTTTTTGTGGGAAGAGTGTAAAGAGATGTTGGAAAATCCTGTTTTTAAATCGTTAAAAAATATAAAAATAGTTGGTGTTATGGGGATAGCTACTTTTACCGATGATAAAGTTTTGGTTAGGGATGAGTTTAAAAAACTGCGCGGCTATTTTAAACAACTGAAAACACAATATTTCTCAGATCACACTGATTTTAAGGAAATTTCGATGGGGATGAGCGATGATTATAAGATTGCTATTGAAGAGGAAAGTACTATGGTGCGGGTAGGGAGTGCCATATTTGGGAATTGAGAAACAAAGATAACTTTTCTATCTGCTCAACATCACTAAATTTCAAACCAAAATCTGCTCCCTTTTCCTTCTTCACTCTCAATACACAGAACACTTCCGTGTTTCTCGAGCAGTTCTTTACAAATTAGTAACCCCAATCCTGTGCCTTGTTCGTCAATGGTTCCTTTGCGTGATAGCAGGTTGTCAATACAGAACAGATTGTCTATCTCTTCATGGGTCATTCCGATTCCATTATCGCTAATAGTAACGGTATATTTGTCGTTTTGAGCGGCTTCAATAGTGAGTGAAACATGTCCGCCAACAGGTGTAAATTTGACTGCATTGGTAAGGAGGTTACGTACCACTGTTACTATCATATTAATGTCGCCGGTAACTGCTGCATGGTTGGGGATATGGTCTGTAAGTGTGATTTTTTTCGATTCAGCCAATTTACGAATCAATGAAATGTCTGTACTCAAGTGTGTTGGAAGATCAAAAGTTACCGGTTTAAAACTCATTCCACCGGTTTGAATCTGCGCCCAACTCAGTAAAGAATAAAGGAGTTCAACTTCTTCATCGGCAGATTTCAACAGATTTCGGCAGTAGTTTGTCAACTCATCTTTGTTCCACAGGTCGGTGTTTTTTACTAATTGTCGGATAGCGTCCCGTTGTGCCATGGCAGGATTTTTTAAGTCATGAGAGATAATGCTGAAAAATTTGTCTTTGGTGGCGTTCATTTCTGCAAGGGCTCGGTTGCGACGGGTACGCAAATAAAGCATATACCATAGCAAAGTAAGCATTATTACACTGATGCATAAACCAGTGAAAATTTGTATTTTACGGACTTTTTCTTTTTTTGCCATTTCAAGAATCTTCATTTCACGACGTTCTGAATCAAAACGGGCGTTCAAAAACTCTATCTCACGTATGGACTCTTCACTCTTCAACTCATCCATAAGAGCAATATATTTTTTCTTATTAAGGTATGCTTCCTTGTAATTTCCCAAATAAGCATAGTGATTCCCAAGCATTTCATAAGTGTATGCCAAATAATTATTTGCATTTAAAGAATCGGCTAATGTTAAAACTTTAAAACAAAGTTCTAAATGTTTTTCTTCGTTATTGTGATCTATTCCATATAAATATGCCAAATTATAAAGAACAGCCATCTCTATAAAAGGTCTTGGTTTCCCTTCTAAATATTCCAAACATTTTTCCAACCAGGATATAGCGGCAGGTATATTATCATTTAATTCTTCATACATTGAAAAAACATCGCATGCCATATAAACTATTCCCATATATTGATTATCCATGCCTATCCCGAATCCCTTTTCGATATATTCGTAGGCTTTCTCGGGTTCATTCCGTAGGAAACTTTGAGCATAAGAAAGGTATCCGAGGGCTCTGTAGTAAAGATCCGTAGTACGTTCTACTACTATTAACAATCTATTGGCATATTCTTCAACTTTTTCTTGATCTTCATAAAATTTATAGAGTAGATCTGCAGTCATATAAGCCGTGAGTAGTGAGCAGTTTAAAACAACTCCAGTTTTCTCTTTTATTTTTTGGTAATCTTTTTCCGATTGTGCTTCTAAAACAGGAATGGCTTCTAATAGATACTGTTGAGTAGAGGCAAAGTCGTGAAACAAAGAGGTAACGAAAGCAATAGCGGTATATGCATCAGCTTTCAATATCTCTCTGTATTCCGGAAATTTCGGCAAAAGTTCCAATGCTTTTTGAAAATAGATAAACGACAAAGAGATTTTGTTTTCACCGTTTAAAAGGATCAAGGTGTTATAAGCATATACTTTAACTTCGCAATCAGAAACAGTTTCTACAAAATCAGCTAAATGTTGCAATAGCTTCTCCCGTTCTTCCGGAAAATCATCTGCTTCAATAGCTGCATCAACTAAAGCTTTCAATCTGTCAATATCGTTTGTAGCTTCTTCAAATTGTTGCTTAAATTTTTCCAACCTTTCTTTTCTTGAGAGGGTTTCGAAAATTACTTGCACTTGTTGGTTATCTGTTTTAACAGGAGAATTGCACCCTACTATGAAGAGAAACACTGCGGTAAATAATAGTAGATAGTATTTCATTGCAATTATTTTTATAAATCTTACATTTGAATGATCCCATTTTTCAATGCATATTGCACCATTTCCATAGTATTGTTAATACCGAGTTTATGAAAAATATTCTTTTTGTGTGTATTAACGGTGTGAAAACTGATTCCTAGTCGGTCTGCAACCTCTTTGTATAACAATCCTTCGCTGCAAAGGAGAATGATCTCTTTTTCACGTTCGGTAAAGTCAGAAGTAACATCAACTCTTTTCTTTTTTGCAACATACACGTCGTAAATAATTGATGAAATATCTCTTCCAAAATATTCCAATCCGTCCATCACTGCGTGAATAGCTTCAGAAAGTTCGTGCGCATCGCTTTTTTGCTTGCTTATAAAACCGTTGATCCCTGCATTGATCATGGTTTCAACCGTTTTTGCGCTGTTTTCTGCAGATATGGCAAGAATTTTAATAGCGGGATAAACACTATGAAGACGACGAACAATCTCCTCTCCTTTTATATCCGGAAGATTGATGTCTAAAAGAACAAGATCTGCCTGAGTGGTAGCAAGTATCCGAAAAAGAGTTTCTCCACAATCGGCTTCGCCTGCAATCTCAATGTTGAAATAAGCGGGCTGAAAAGTAGCCCGCAGCCCGACACGAAATAACGTGTGATCGTCCACAATAATAACCCGTACTTTTTTTGTGTTGGACATCCTTATTTTTAATCTTTTAAAAATTCGTTGCAAATAAACACGAAAATATTTAATTACAAACGGAGGACAAAAAAATAATCAGCCCATAGGGTTACTTGCCAAATTTTCCATGAGAATATCCCTAACTTTAGGGATATGGATATCCCTAACATTAGGGATACGAGCAATTTTTTTTGATTGTAATTTTGCAGCGTCAATTTTTTATAAAATATACACCATTTATGAAAGAAAACAATAACAATAGTTCAACCGATGCGGAAGAAGAATCATCCTGTTTTTCGAAAGATACACTCTCGAAAGCGGATGAAATTCTCTTTCATACCCAAAAATTTTTGTATTTCAACAATTTGATGATTGAAGAGTGCAGCAGGTGGCTTACAGGGAAAGAAAAGAGTAGTAGTTAATGATTAATAATATGGTTTTAAAAATAGAAATAATTCAAATTAATAATTAAAATATGAATAATGATTATAATTTTTCGAGTGAATCTTTAAATGCGGTAAAGATTGCCGGATCTTATGCAAAAGAGAGTATGAATGAACTGATTGAACCTGCACATCTGTTAAAGGCTGTTCTTCATAAAGAAAACGGTTTGGTGGAACTGTTAGAAGCCTCCAACAAAGACTACTACTACCTGTTGGATTGGGCTAGCGCACGGCTCAAACTGTTACCCAGATCCTCATCACGAATCTTTGACATCTCTACTTCTAAAGATTCCTATTCTGTTTTTGATGAAGCCGAAAGTTTACAACGAAAATATGGCGCTGCTCAAATAGAACCCATTTTTATTTTAGCGGCTTTGGTTACCCCCGGCGTGGGATTTACATTTGAACAACTAAAAACATTTCCATTAACAGCAGATGAATTGTTAGAAAATTTCAACGCATCAGCCCAAACAAAACCAGGCGAGGGAAAAACAACTGCTTCCGCAGCAGGCAGTAAGAATTTGACAAAATATTGCTTAGACAAGATTTTAGAAGCCCGAAACGGCTATATGCCGCTTGTCATAGGCTTTGAAAAAGAGATGCAAGCCATTTTTGAAACACTGGGAAAGAAATCAAAATCAAATGTGTTGATTGTCGGAGAATCCGGTATCGGAAAAACCGCCTTAATTGATGCTTTTGTACAACGTATTCTGAAAGAAGAAGCCCCCGATTTCTTGAAAAACAACGCCGTTTTTGAATTAGACTTGTCGGCAATATCCTCCGAAGCCAATTATAAAGGAGAGATTGAAGACCGTGCGAAGAAAGTTTTGAAAGAGATAGAAGAGATAGAAAATGCTGTGCTGATTATTGAAGGGATTGACAAAATTTTTGACAAACAAAGTATGTTATACGGCGTCGCCTCTTTGTTGAAAAAAGAGTTGAACAGAAGTACCATACGCTTAATTGCAACCACATCGGTAGAGGGTTTTACCAAAAATATTGAAACCGACAAAGAGTTTGTGCGCAAAATAGAGAAACTTACAATTGACGAACCCTCCATTGAGATGACCTCCCGAATTATTAAGGGCGCTAAAATCCGCTACGAAGAACACCATAACCTGAAAGTATCTGATGAAGTGGTGGCAGAAGCGATCCGTTTGGCAAAACGATATATGGGAGAACGCAGCCTGCCCGATTCTGCATTCGATTTGATTGACAAAACATTGTCGCACATTCATACCTTAAATGATATTTCTGAAAAAGAGATAGAACTCCTGAACGGAAAATTAGAAGAGATTAAAACCACAGCCAAAGAGAAAGGAAATGATAAAACCGCTTTCGACTTGAAATGGCTGCATCATGAAATCTTTAACCGCCTCAGTTTCTTACTCACTTCGCAATTGGATGATGAAGTGGATTTTGCCGGAATAAAAAACAATGACGACAAAATAAAACATCTTGAAAAGATATTGAAAGAGTTGAAGCAGTTGTCAGCCGTCAAGCGGGTACAGGTTGAAACTACCGACCTCTCTTTGGTGATTGCACAACAAACGGGTATCCCCATCGGGAAAGTGCAAAGTAAGGAAAGAGATAAATTAGTAAGCGCCGAAGAAACCATCAAAGAACGGGTGGTGGGACAAGACCACGCCATAAAAACAGTATTGGAAGCGATTTACGAATCGCGCTCAGGATTGAGCAAAAAAGGACAGCCGATCGCCTCCCTCTTTTTCTTAGGTCCTACCGGAACCGGAAAAACCGAACTCACCAAAGCCTTAGCCGAGTTTCTCTTTCAAGATGAAGCCGCCATTATCCGCTTTGATATGTCAGAATTTATGGAGTCTCATTCTGTTGCCACTATGACCGGCGCTCCCGCAGGCTATGTGGGATACGAAGAGGGCGGGTTACTCGTTAACAAAATACGACAAAAACCCTATTCCATTGTCTTGTTTGACGAAATTGAAAAAGCACACACCGACGTGTTCAATATCTTCCTGCAAATTATGGATGAAGGAAGAATACACGATAAACTGAACCGTACCGGCGATTTCTCAAACGCATTAGTTGTTTTTACCTCAAACGTGGGCAGCGATTATATTTTCAAATCGTTTGAAGCAGGAATAATCCCCTCCTCCAACGACTTAAAGCAGATTATGATTGAGCGGAAATTTAAACCCGAATTTTTGGGACGTTTAACCGAAATCATTCCTTTCTCACCCATTACCGAAGATATTGTATTGATGATCTTCAATATCCATTTGAAAAATCTGATGAAAACATTAGTTGACCTCAACATAACTCTAACAATTTCTGATGAAACTAAAAAAGCGTTGGCATTATCGGAATTTTCGCCGCAGTTGGGCGCACGTCCCATCTTGGGAATTATTCGAAATGAGATCCGCCGCCCACTCTCCAAAAAGATTATTTCCGGAGAAATAAAGGCCGGAAGTAAAGTGGAATTGATACGTAAGGATGGGGTGAATGAATGGAAGTATTGACAATTAACTATTACGAAATAATCATTAAATCTATAAATTTTTAAATCATTAAATTACAATATTATGAGTAAAGAAAATTTTTTATCCAGAATTGAAGAAGAAGAATCTTCAGCACAAATAGAGGGATTGTCTCAGAACAAAACTCTTTATGTTGACCAATTTACATCTGAAGTAACCTTTGATAACAGAGGTTTGGCTATGCAAGAAGTGGAAGAAGACGGCAGAAAAAGAGGTGTTTATCCAAGATCTCTAAAAGAGGTTTTTGCCTACTTCAACCCCAACATAGAAGTTGAACTTTCTGATGAGAAAGGAGAAGCAAAGAAAGAGGTCTTTAATTTTAAAGAAATGAAAGACTTTGAAATCAACAACGGAAAAGGAAACTTAGTGAACAACAGCCCTTTTTTAAGCGATTTGAGAAGAAAAAAAGAGAACTGCGAAAATGTGCAAAAACAGATTGAAAAAAATGCACGTTTGCGGGAGATCTTAAAAGACCCGGAATCAAGAGGCGAATTGAAAACGCTTTTGGAAAACCTGCTATCAGAACTAAACGAAGCCAAATGAGTAGTGAGTAGTGAGTAATGAGTAGTGAGTAAATAAATAAATCTTTAAATTGTTAAATCTTTAAATAAAAAAAATAGTTATGGTTGAAAATAAATTACAACAACAGGAAACCCAACAGCCTAAAGAGGCTGTACAACAGTCGTCGAAACCAACTGCTGAACTCTTATCAAAGTTTGGCGGGTTTAAAGCCTTTGCCGCTTTTATGCCCGATGCTGCCGATATGGATCCGGAAAGCAGAGCAGCTAAAATGATGTTCCTATCCGAAAGTCAATTCAAATCAAAACGTCAACGGTTGGCAACGGATATTAAAACTTGGTTGGAAATTTTAGACGAAAGTAAAAATTCTCCCTCCGAATATGTGGACTTGTGTGAGAAAAAAAGAGACAAGTATCAAAATTTGCTGAAAGAGAATCTGCAAGTTACAGCAAGAAAAATTCAAAAGTTGGAAACAACGTATCGCTCCTTAGATGCCTTTTTCAAAAACACAGGGACAGAAAAACTTCCCAACCTTCGTTTGGTAAACGTGGAGAAATACAATGAAAACGGAGAAACCGATGAACTGCAAAACAGCGATTCGGAAAGTTTCAAAGATATTAAAGCAATGCTTTACAATGCTTTTGGAAGATTGAGTTTGAAAGACAATTACAGTTTGGTTACCCTGCCCGGTCATGTGTTCAAAGATAAACAGGTGAGAGATTTGTGGGCAAGAATTGCCTACGAATACAAAACGCTTGTGGTTACCGACTCGCCCGATTGCAGAGATTACGACATCTTGCAAGAACAAACCGAAAACTACAAAGATAGCGACGTAGTGTTGCAAAACGTAGTAGTTACTGCGAACTGGTTGGTAGGTCGTCCCACTGAAGCGATTGCCGGCGAAGCCAAACCATTGTTCATCCCTCCCTCCAGCGCATTGGCAGGAAAACTGTATAACAATGCTACACCAATGTCGCAAGGCGCTGCCGGAGAAAAGTACGGAACATTGAACGAAATAAAGGGTGTGCATATTGATATGATGAAAGAGGAGATTACCAACCTGTGGGACAATCAGGTGGTTCCTATCGTTTTCTCTGAAGGAAGAGTAATGGCTTACAATAACACCAACTTATATACCGGTAACAATACCGCTTTGAAAGAGTATCCCATTGTGAGAGTGTTCGACTGGGTAAAAAAGAACCTGATGCACTATGTACATAAAATTGCCCTCGAAAACTGGGATCCGTTCAACTCCCCCAAACAATTAAAGAAAACCATTCAAGATTTTCTGAACGACTACAAAGGACACGGCAAACTCTTTAAAGATTATACTGTGGGTGAACCTTACCAAGATCCTAAAACTAAAGAAGTAAAAATTGATATTGACATCATACCCTTCTTTGCCGCCAAGAACTTTACCATTAAACTTTCGGCTGATAGAAACAGCAAGAAGTGCGAAACGGCGGAGTAAGAAGTAAGAAGTAAGAAGTTAGAATTAAAAATCTTTAAATTATAAATCATTAAACATTAATCATTAAACATTAATCATTAACCCTAAAAAAAATTTATTATGGCAACAACACCAGTAACATTAAAAGTTGACGGTTTTAAAGACCGCGAAGTAGCACGCGTTAGTTATGCGTTTGAACAAACTACCGACAAAGAAAACCAACCTGCAGGGATACCCCGTGGAGGTAAAATTGAGATCGTTGTGAAAGCAATGAACGATGGCAATGAACAACTGCTATCATGGATGCTTGACTCTACGATGTTTAAAAAAGGCAAAATTGTCTTTATGAACACTACCGAAAACAAACTGATGAAAGAGATTCAGTTTGAAAAAGCCTATTGTATTGATTATCTCGAAGTTTGGGAAGATGTAACCAAAGATACCGCGTTGGCGCATTACGAAAAGATCATCCTCTCTTGCGGAGTGATTAAAAATGGCGGCGTCTCTTTTGAAAACGCATGGAAGTAATAACTGATTATATTTTTAATCTATTATTATGAAGATATCAGGAAGTGGCAAAGCCTCTGCTGAAGCTAGCGTTTCTGCAAGTGGAAGTATCTCTGCTGGCGGAAGTATCTCTGCATCTTTAGGAGGTAATATTGCCCATGGACTAAAAATTCAGAAAGAGCTATTTAATCTCTTTGCATTGAATTATGAATTTATTCAACAGATGAATGAAAACGGACAACCGGCAGGAAAACCCCGTGGCGGAAATATAACATTTCTTATGGCTGCGCCCGACAACAATCATCTGTTTTTCCACGAATGGATGGCAAGTTCCACCGAACATAAGGATGGAACTTGCACCTTTTCTGTGATGCACGCAGGAAAACCATCCACTAAAACAATGAGGTTTTATCATGCTTATTGCATACACCTGAAAGAGTATATCAAGGAACAGGATGAGCAGATGCTCATTGAAGTTACTATATATGCCAAAAAAATTACCTTTGGAGAAGAAGACGATGTAATATTTGGAGATAAAGATTAATTAATAATTAAATCTAAAATCGTAAATCTAAAATCTAAAATCGTAAATCGTAAATCTAAAATCTAAAATCTAAAATCAAATTATGCCTATATTAGCAGATAAAATTGAAATCTATATTGATGATAAAAAAATTGAGAATTACCAATATTCCAATATTAAATTAGTACAGGAACTGCAAAAACCCAACGAATTGACTTTCCATTTGCATAAAGATGATGTACTTCAAGATGAAAATTCGATTCGCTATTCTTTGACCGAAAAACTGTTGGGCAAGAAGGTAGAACTCAGAATTCGAACGGTTCGGGAAAACAAGAAGAAAGAATTTGAAAATGACAGTTTAACATTTATAGGAGTTGTTTTCAATGTCAATATTTTAAAGAAAAATAGCGGGGCAGGACCCGTTATTGAAGTAACAGCTTACAGTCCTGACTATTTTCTGTTTGACCATCCTCATTGTTATTCCTACAGTGAAAAAACATTGAAAGAGATTGTTGAAAAAACGATAGAGCCGTATAAAATAGAGAGTTGCATCAACCCTTTTATAGATATAATTCCCTACGTGGTGCAATACAACGAAACCAGTTACAATTTTTTGCGGCGACTATCCTCACGATTCGCACATTGGTTTTATTATGACGGCGAAAAATTGAAATTTGCCGGTCCCGACCAATCAGATCCGGAGATTCTAACTCTTGGATATGATGTGAATGACTATCATTACCGTTTGCATTTAAAACACCTTAATTTCTCATACGCAGACCATGATTATCTTCGTTACATCAATAACAAATCAAAACCATACAACGATCTGGATGATAAAGTGCAACACAATCTCACTGATTTTGCTTACAACTGTTCCAAAGATTTATATAAAAAAGAAACTTTTCTACATGATGAAGACTCTATCAATGAGCTTTATGATATACCCACAAGCTTTGAGGGACTCACATATGTATCTGATCATGCTCTAAATCAAGGCGTAGGAGAGAAAATGCAAATGCTAACCTGTTATGGGAGTAGCAATCGCGCCGATTTAAGAATAGGCGTTAGGTTTATAATTGAAGAGGAGTATGAAAAAGAGAAAGGTGGAAATTCAGATTGTGAACACGATGCATTGATAGTTTGCAAAATTATTCACACCTCCGACGGCATTAGCAACTATGAGAACCAATTTGTGGCAATGCCTCGCAGACTTATTTTGCCGCCATACATCCGCACATTCAATCACCCTAAAGCCCCCTCCCAACGTGCCGTTGTAATGGATAACAATGACCCTGACAGATTGGGCAGAGTGCGTATCCAGTTTCTCTGGCAAAAAGAGCAGGACGAAGAGATGATGACCCCTTGGATTCGTATGGTTCAACCGCACGCCGGCAACGGAAGAGGGTTTTACTTCATCCCCGAAATTGGCGATGAAGTAATGGTGGGTTTTGAAAATGAAAACGCTGAAAAACCTTACGTAATAGGTACTTTATATCATGGAAACCATTCTCCTGAGTTAAAAGATAGGATGAAGATATCGGATAGCAACGACTTAAAATATATCAGAACTCGTAACGGACATACCATCTCAATTTTTGACTTTGAAAATGAAGGCGGTGGAATATTATTATTTGATAAAGATAAAGATAATTGGACTTATCAACTGCGATTGGATACTGATGAAAAATCAATTCGGTTAAAATCGAGAGGGGATATTGTGTTATCTGCCGACAACGATATCATTATTAAAGCGGGAGGAAATATTGTTCTTGATTCCGGAGCCGATATCAAACAAAATGCCGGAAAGAACCGGATATCAGAAATCGCTAATAAAGACGAAGTGACATCCATAGAGCATTTTTATTATGCAAATGAAACCTTTTTTGCTGAAGGCAAGTCCCGAGCAATATTGTGTTCTACCAGCAACATACTTGTGGAAAGTGAAGGTAACGCCAATGTAGTGGGAAAAACCAATCTCAACCTGAAATCTGAGGTTCAGATTTCTGAAGAAGCACCCAAAGTAGATATTGACGGTAAGGGTTCTGTATATATTCACGGCGGAGCTGTAAATATTAAAGATTCACTCATCTTATAAAAAAACAGTTTTCTAACGTAAAAATTAACCATTAACCACTAAATTATGCGTTACTATGTTTGCAAAGGCGCCCAACTCAACTGTTCAATGGGTGATATGCCATCTATATTAAATGTGCTTCCCGGAAGAAGGGGATGGCATAGAGGTAATGAGATCGCAAATATTTCAGATCACAAACCAATGGTTCACGTACATCCGTTCGGGCTGTGCCATTCTCTTGCAAACCCCGTTGTAGCAACGGCAACAGCATTAAATGGAGGAATATTAAAACCAATGCCTTGCATCCCCAACACCCTATCTCCCTGGTTAGGAAGCAAACCAAACATTAAAATTGATCACATTCCTGTTTTGCTAACAAATTGCAAGTTGATGTGTATGTGGGCTGGAACTATAGAGATAATTGATGAAAACAATAAACTTCTTTATTGTATTGACTAAATTTGAAGATTAAACCCACTCCTATTCCAAATCTAAAATCTAAAATCCAAAATCCAAATCTAAAATCCAAAATCCAAAATCTAAAATCTAAAATCAATATTCACCTCCGTTCCTTCCCCTGCTTATGAGTCAATAAGATCTAATATTTGTTGTGGATAGTGAATAAAATAATCTGCCTGTGCGTTTTCTAATTCCTCTTTGGTTCTAAATCCCCAAAGCACACCTACTTTTTTAATGCCTGCATTTTTTGCCGTTTCCATGTCCACAGACGTGTCTCCAATATATAATATTTGTTCTTTTGAAAATTTTATTTTTGTTTGTTTTAAAATATCATAAACAATTTGCGGATGAGGTTTAATGGGAACATTTTTTCGGCTTCCAAAAACAGATGCCCATTTTATGGTTGGAAAATAAAAATTCATCAGTTTGGGCAACAAACTGTGTGGTTTGTTAGTAGCAACAGCTAGCAATCTCTCTTTTTCCCGCAACTGTTCCAAAGTGTTAATAATTCCTTCGTAAGGAGCTGTTTTATCTGCTTTATGTAGTTCGTAGTGAGCCATAAATTGTTTTGATATCTCAGCAAATGATTTTTCAGTAATATTTGTGGGTAGTGCTCGTCGTAACAACATCTCTACTCCGTTTCCAACAAAATACTTGTAAGCATCAGTATCGTGGGTAGGATATCCGTTTTTTTGTAATACATTGTTTGTACTATCTGCTAAATCGTCTAAAGTATTCAACAATGTGCCATCCAAATCGAAAATAATGAGTTTTATCATAATTAAAAAGGAGAGACAAAATCCTTAAAAGGTATTGCTTGTAGATCTCTGAGAGCAACGATAGGATTATTAACATTCCAATTGATATTCAAATCTTTATCATTGTAGATAATACTTCTTTCTGAATCTTTATGATATATATTTGTACATTTATATGCAAAAATTGTTTTATTTTCCAAGGCAGCAAATCCATGTGCAAATCCAACAGGTATGTAAAACTGCAATTGATTCTCTTCACTTAAAATAACTGAAAAATGTTGTCCGTAAGTGATACTATCTTTCCTTAAATCTACTGCCACGTCTAATACGGCGCCTTTAATTACACGAACTAATTTTGCTTGTTCAAAAGGGGGTATTTGAAAATGCAATCCTCTGATTACATTTTTTTTAGAACATGATTGGTTATCTTGAACAAAAACATCACTTATTCCTGATTTTTTAAATTTTTCAGAGTTATAGCTTTCAAAAAAATAACCTCGATCATCATAAAAGATATTAGGTTTGAGGATAATTAAGTCTGAAATTGAGGTAGTATTACAATTCATCGGAAGATATTATTAAGAAAAAAATTGTCTCACTCTATTAAAAAACGATTTTTCATTTTTCCCGGGTTTTGGAGTAAAGTTTTCTGATTTTAGAAATTTTTCTACAATTTCTTTTTCTTCTTTAGAAAGGTTTTTAGGAGTCCATACATTTACATTAATAATAAGGTCTCCTTTTCTATGTGTATTAATTTCGGGTAATCCTTTTCCTTGTAGGCGTAGAACTTGCCCTCCTTGTGTACCTGCGGTTAATTTTATTCGTGCTTTACCATCCAAAGTTGGGATCTCTACATTTCCCCCAAGGGCAGCTTGAGGAAATGAGATATAATAGTTTAGGTATAAATTGTTGGCTTCTCGTTCAAAAACTTCATGAGGAATCTCTTCAATAGCTACAATTAAATCACCGTTAATACCTCCTCTTGGTGGTGCATTTCCTTTTTCGCGCATAGAGAGTTGCATACCATCTTGCACACCGGCGGGAATTGAAATAGCGACAATTTCTTCTCCTAATACAGTTCCTGAACCCTGACAGTTTGAACATGGATTTTTAATTATTGTACCCTCACCATGACATTGGTCACACACTACTTCATGTTGCATAATACCAAACATACTGCGTTGTTGATGTACTATTCGCCCTTTCCCATTGCATTTGGAGCAAGTAATTATGTCGGCTTTATTATTAGTTCCTAATCCTATGCATTGCGGACAAACTATTTGTTTTTTTATTTTTAGTTTTTTTTCAGTATTTGAAGCAATCTCTTCTAAAGTCAATTTTACAGTAATTCTTAGATTTGTTCCTTTTCGAACATGTTGACGTTGTTGTCTTCTGCTTCCACTAAATCCTCCTGAGAATCCACCGAACCCTCCGCCAAAATGTCCTCCGAAGAGGTCTCCGAAACGTTCAAAGATAGTATCTAGATCAATACCAAATCCTCCACTGCTATCGGCTGCTCCGCTCATCCCGACATGTCCAAACTGATCATATCTTGCACGTTTATCAGGAGAACTTAATACATCGTAAGCCTCAGCTGCTTCTTTAAATTGATCTTCTGCCTCTTTATTTCCGGGATTTCTATCGGGATGGAACTCCATTGCTTTTTTCCGGTACGCTTTTTTCAACTCCTCGGGCGAAGCATTTTTTTCAACTCCAAGAATCTCGTAATAATCTCTTTTCATTATCTTATATACAATTGAATAATAAGTATTTATGTGTTTTTTTGATAATTTTTCAATTCTTTAGTTTGCAACCACAACTTTTGAAAACCGAATTACTTTATCTTTCAATTTGTATCCTTTTTGTGTGACCTCAACTATTTTTCCTTTTTCTTCTTCTGTTTGAGCACTGAAATGGGTAACCGCTTCATGTAAATCGGTGTCAAAACTTTTTCCAATTGCTGATATTTCTTCAACATCAAATCGTATTAATAGTTTTAATAATTTGCTGTAGATAAGTTCAAACCCATCTTTTAAAACAGAATTTTCTCCGATATTTTTGTTGTGTAGAATTGCTCTTTCAAAATCATCAATAATAGGAAGTAATTCCAAAATTACTTTTTCTGAAGCTGTTGCAATAATATCAATTTTTTCTTTATTGGTTCTTTTTTTGTAATTTTCAAATTCTGAATAAAGGCGCAAAAAACGGTCATTTAATTCTGTTTTTTCTGCATTTAAGATTTCAATTTGTTCATCTTTTGTGTTTTTTTTCCTATTCATTTTTTTTTTTTAGGTATTATCTCTTTGCAAAAATATTGCCAAAAAACTATTTATGGCAATATTTCTTAAAGAAAGAAAGAAAATCACACTATTTTATTCCGAGTTCTGCTTTTACTTTGTCTGTCAAGTCATCTCCGAGAGTATAATACAACAGCACTGAAATATCGAAAACATAGTTATATTTGTTGATTTTAGCTATTTTCTTCACCGCTTCCGATAGTTTGGTTTGAAAGGGTTCTAATAACTCTACTTGTTTATCTTGTATATCATTTTGAGCAGATTGTTTAAATTCCTGAATCCGCTTATACATAGCCAACAATTCATCTTGTTTTAACTTTAATATTGCTTGAGAAATATTTGCTGATTTCGATAAATTTTCAAGGGCGATTTGCTTTTCTTCAAACTCTTTTTCCATCTGATTATTAATTATTTGTAAATCAGAAACATAATCATTAATTACATTTTGAATAGAATCAATGCCGGGCATATTTGTAATAATCGCGGAATAATCAACGTGTCCGAATTTAGATTGAGCAGAACAATTGAAAGATGGAAAGAGGAGAAAAAATAAAAAGGGAAGAAGGTGTAAAGGTGAAAAAGTGAATTTCATAACTTAGATTTTTTTTTAATTATTTTTATTAACTACTATTTTATTCCCAATCTTTTCTTTACAAGTGGTGTAACATCATCACTATCATCATAATAAAGTAATGTTGATGTATCAAAGATATAGTTATATTTATTTTCTTTTGCGACATCATTAATAGCATTTTTAATTTTTTCCTGAAAGGGTGAAATCAAACGCATTTGTTCATCTTCAATGTCTTGTTGAACATTATATTGAAACTCTTGTATTCTGTTTTCAATACTTGATATTTCATCTTCTCTTAATTTTCTAACTGAAGCCGACATCGTACCGGCTTCTTTATCGAATTTGTCTTTTTTTGTTTGCCACTCACTAACCATATTGTCATAGAGTGTTCCTAAATCTTTTTGGAACTCGGCTAATTTAATTTGAATTGAATCTATTCCTGGCATAATTTTCATGATTTCACTTGAATTTACATGCCCATACTTTTGTGCAAATGTTGTTGTTAAACAAATCAAACTTGCGATTAAAACTAATGTAATTTTTTTCATTTTTTTTTTATTGGTTAATATTCTTCTTTGAAATAGTTATATAACGTCCATATACATCAAAAATTTCAATAATCTTCATTTGTGGATGTAAAAATAGAATAATTGTTTTTTATTAAGATTTTTTTTAGATTTTGTGATAAATCTAAAAGGTTATTTTATTCCGATATTGACCCAACTTTAACACAAAACCAACAATCTACTATCGTAAACCGTTGGTTTTTATAGCTTTTCTGAAATCTGTGCGGATGAAGGGACTCGAACCCCCACGCCTCTCGACATTAGATCCTAAGTCTAACGCGGCTACCAATTACGCCACATCCGCTATTTTTGGGCTGCGAAAATATATTTTTTTTCTTTCTTTGCAAAAAAATTTTTTATGACAAAAATAAGCCCGGAAACGATACATTTTTTAACTGCATTAAAGAGAAACAATAACCGCGATTGGTTTCAGATTCACAAAGTTGATGTTGACAAAGCAAGAAAAAATTTTATAGATTTTACTGACGTTTTGTTACAAAAACTGAAATCGTTTGACAAAACGTTACAGGTTTTAGAAATAAAACAGTGTGTTTTTCGTATTTATCGCGATGTGCGTTTTTCGCCAAACAAAGAACCCTATAAAACACATTTTGGTGTATATTTTGCAAAAAATGGAGGTAAAAATTCACATTTTGCAGGGTATTATTTTCATTTGGATCCGGAAGAAAGTTTTTTTGGAGGTGGAATTTATATGCCTCTTCCTGAATATCTCAAAGCAATAAGAAAAGAGATTTATTATCAAATCGATGAATTTAAAGCCATAATAGAAGCACCCTCTTTCAGAAAGTTTTATGATGGCATTGAAGAGATTGAAAAACTAAAAAAAGCACCGGCAGATTTTCCTAAAGATTTTTCTGACATCGAACTGCTTAAGAATAAACATTTTTTTTCTTCTCATTATTTTAATATACAAGATGTTCTAAAAGAAGATTTTATTGCTTGTGTAGCAGATGGATTTAAAGCGGTGAAACCTTTGGTAGATTTTATTAATTTTACTGTTGAAACAAATCTTTAAACAATAAATCAAAAAAAAACTTATCTTTGCCGCCTCATTGCGGGGTAGAGCAGTGGTAGCTCGTCGGGCTCATAACCCGGAGGCCGTAGGTTCGAATCCTGCCCCCGCTACTAAGGGAAGCGCTAATCTGTTTATTTTAAAACGATTAGCGTTTTTTGGTTTCTGTTTTTGGCACTCTCCAAGTTTTGTTTCAATTTTTTTGGCGGCTGTTTCACCCCAATCATCATCATTTAATATATGGTGGCGCAAAATTTTTATAATACTTACAGCCCTACGACAGCCCAATAAATAAACCCTGCCGGTACGGCAAAAAGCATGGAATCAATTCTATCTAATATGCCACCATGTCCTGGAAGAATAGTGCCGCTATCTTTTTCTTGGGCATATCGTTTAACCATAGATTCTGCAAAATCGCCAAAAGTTCCTGCAACGATGACTACAAATGCAAAACCTATCCAAAGATAGGGATTGGTAAATATATCGTTAAGATAAGGAATTTTAATAATGACCCAGCTAGCTGCAATAGTAATGATTAACCCACAAAAAAAACCTTCCCAACTTTTTTTCGGTGACACTTTTCGCCACATTTTGTGTTTTCCTAACAGAGATCCAAACAGATAAGCTAAAGTATCATTTAAACATAAAATAACAAAAAGGGCCGCCGTTATTTTTGTGGCATTCAAAATAATACACCAATATTCTAACAATAGAACGGGAATAAAAATCCAAACTGTGGGAAGTAGATATTTTTGAGTAAGGTTTTGTAGTCTGTTTTTTGGGGCAGGAAATTTTTGCGATAGAATAATATACTCATATAGTGCAAGAATTAGAAAAATAGTAAAAACTGAAATTAATACAAATTTTGATAAGGAAAATGCAGCAGCAAGTATTGATAAATAAGCTATTCCTGTAATAGTTCTGATAATGAGTTTTTTCATTCTCTTATTGAATTAGCAGTAGAATAAAACGAGGTTCAAGGGGAGAGTAATTTTCTTCGCCTTTATCATTTATCGGTTTTGTTGGGGTAATTATTTCAAAGAAATCATATAAAATACCTTGATTTTTTTCTTGTTGTGATTGAACAGCATCCTTAATATCAAGAATCAAATTTTTCTCAAAAGCGACTACGATAATATCTTTTGTGATATTTCTAACAGAAGGATATAGGGAAAATTTCTGAGTAAACAGCATGCTTCCTGTTTTGGCAATCAGCATATCTGAATAAACAATTGCTACATCCACTTTTTGGTGATTATCAACGCAAGTAATAAAATTCAAATTTCTTTTAGTGAGTGCTGGAGAAATAGAGTGATTTGTATTAAGAATAGTTGCATAGCGTTGTCCAACGATTAGTTTATGTAAAATATCTACAAAATTATTTTTGTCACAAACAATAAATTTTCCGCCAGCATTCCTAAAGTTACTACAAAATTCATTAAGTAAATTTTCAGGTTTCTCGAAAATATCTGCACGAATATCAATATAGGGGAATTTACTTGTACTTTTTTGTGTGAGGGCATGGCGAATTTTTCTTCGCATATTTTCTTTTGAAGTTGTATTCAATGAATCAAAGGAGGCTTGAGGTGTCATTTGGCTATTATATCAAGTTCTGTATTACGTTTTCCAAAAATGGCTTCCAAATCTTCTGCAAAAATAACTTCTTTTTCGATCAGCATCTCTGCTAATTGTGTTAATTTTTCTTTATTTTCTTTTAGTATCTTTTTCGCTCTTATATATGCAGATTCTATCAATTTACTAATTTCTACATCAATCTGTTGGGCAGTTTTTTCGCTGTAGGGTTTGGCGAGAGAATACTCTTGTTGTCCGGTGGAATCGTAAAAACTAATATTACCAATAGTTTTGCTCAGTCCATAGTAAACAACCATTGCAAAAGCTTGTTTTGTTACTTTTTCAAGGTCGCTCAGCGCACCGGTAGAAATTTTTCCGAAGGCTATTTCTTCTGCAGCACGTCCGCCGAGTGTTGCTGTTAACTCATCGAACATTTGTTCAGTTGTTGTGATGTGTCTTTCTTCGGGCAGATACCATGCTGCGCCTAATGATTTTCCTCGCGGCACAATCGTAACTTTCACTAATGGAGACGCGTGTTCTAATAGCCATCCCACTGCTGCATGTCCAGATTCATGGTAAGCAATCACTTTTTTCTCTTCAGGAGATATCATGCTTCCACGTCTTTCCAAACCGCCAATTATTCTATCAATAGCAGCAAGAATATCAGCTTTTTCAACATATTTTTTTCCATATCGTGCAGCTATTAAAGCCGATTCGTTGCAGACATTGGCAATATCTGCGCCGGAAAACCCGGGAGTTTGTTTGGCAAAAAATTCCAAATCCACTTCCGGACTAAGTTTTAAATTTCTGACATGTACTTCAAAGATCTCTTTTCGTTCTTTGGCATTTGGGAGTTCAACATGAATTTGTCGGTCGAAACGTCCTGCTCTCAAAAGCGCTCTATCCAAAATATCTGCTCTGTTTGTAGCGGCTAAGATGATTACACCTGTATTGGTAGAGAAGCCATCCATTTCAGTAAGCAATTGATTCAGTGTGTTTTCGCGCTCATCATTAGCCCCTGACATAACATTTCTTCCTCTTGCTCTTCCAATAGCGTCAATTTCATCAATAAAAATAATACAGGGTGCTTTTCCTTTAGCCGTTTGAAAGAGGTCGCGCACTCTTGAAGCTCCAACACCCACAAACATTTCAACGAAATCGGATCCGGAGAGTGAAAAGAAAGGCACTTTGGCTTCTCCGGCAACAGCCTTAGCTAACAATGTTTTTCCTGTTCCGGGAGGACCCACCAATAACGCTCCTTTAGGTATTTTTCCGCCTAATTCGGTATATTTCTTTGGGTTTTTAAGAAAGTCAACAATTTCTTCCACTTCATATTTAGCGCCCTCCAAACCGGCAACATCTTTAAAAGAAACATTGTCATTATTTTTACTGTCAAAAAGTTGCGCTCGTGATTTTCCAATATTGAAAATGCCTCCGGGACCACCACCTCTCATTCCCCTAAAAGATGAAAATATCAAAATAAACAAAAGAACCATAGGAATAATCCAAAAAAGTTCAATGCCCCAGTTTTTACTTGTATCCTGTTTTATGTCAAAATTATAATCATTTCTAATTTGTACTTCATTGTCTTCAGGAAATGTTTTCAAATGTTCTTTAACCGCTTTCTCTATAATATCCTTCACATTTGTATTAAATGTATTAAAATCGGAAATTATCATGTAATATTGAGGTCCTTCTTCGTTTTTTTCACGAAACTTGTTAAATTCTGTTTTTGTTTTAACAGATTTTTCTTTCAAAAAAACTTCAACTAGATCATCTTTTTGAATATAATGTACCGATTCAATATCTTTTTTTAGAATAAGTTGCTCAAATTTTTTGCTGAGAATTTCTTCTTTTATTTTAGAAGAACCTGAAGGTTGCATATACCATAATAACACTAGAACGAGCGCAACATAGAACCATAAATAGTTTATTTTAAAAAGTTTATTCTTTTTATTGGTCTGTTGGGGAGTCTTTTTTTTCTGTACAGTATTTTTAGGGAGCATATCGAAATGAATTATTGCTAATGGCTAAATGGGTAGCTTCTTTTTTATAACTATAATATGCTATTTAGTAACTCTTTCCAACCATTTAACCATCCCAAGCATAACAATCATGGAAACAGCACATAAAACCAAGAAAACAGTCCAACAAATCCAAATCGGATACTTATTATATAACAATGGTCCTATCCAAAGTAAACCATTTCCAACAGCAGTTGCCCCAAGCCATAATCCTTGACAAAGTCCTAACAAGTGTTTTGGAGCAACTTTTGAAACAAATGATATTCCTAATGGGGATATAAATAGCTCAGCCACAGTTAAGAAGAAATATAGCACAAAAAGAACCCACGGGCCTGTTTTTTGTACTTCTCTTGTTGCTTCTGCTATTCCTCTAAACTCGTTAGCAGAAGGATAATTGTTCATGTATGATATTATTGCCATAAATAAAAAAGCGATTCCCGCAATTCCCATACCTATAGCAATTTTCTTTGGTGTTGATGGCTCATTGCCCTTATCTTTCATTCTAGAAAAAATCCAAATAATAACAGGGGTGAGTAAGATGACAAAGAATGGATTTATAGCTTGCCATATTTCAGGTGGAATTTTACTTGTTATTACAAAGTCTTTAGCAAATAAAGATAATGATGTTCCATTTTGATGAAAAGCAAACCAAAAAAATACAGCAATGCCGAGAACAGCAAATAAAGCGTATATTCTTTGCTTAATTTCTTTTGCCATTTGTAGTTTTTCTTCTTTAGAATAGTTTACGATTTCTTTTTTAACTTTAACAGGATTTGGAAACATCTTTTTGTAAGAAAGAAAAATAACTAAGGAAATTAACATTGCTATTACCGAAGCAATAAATGAATAATGAACACCTGTATTATACACGTCTAAATATTTGGAACAAAATGTATGTAATTGTTCTGCCTCATTAATTGCAGAGCCTGAAACCTTTTCTGTAAATTGTATTAAATTGTCATAAAGTTTTGATGAGTTTTGTATTTGTTCAGCACTGGCGTTTGAACTTACCATATTTTGTCCGAATGTGATATATTTATGGCAAAGTTCCGGCAATTCTGCAATATAAATTAACGCTTTTTTGCTTAACCACCAACTTCTTAACAATGGAGCTACAAAAGGTGCAATTAAACCGCCTACATTGATAAATACATAAAAAATTTGAAATCCGGGATTTCTTCTCGCTTTTGCCTCTTTTAAGGCTTCTTCTCCTTTTAATGCAGCTTCTTTCTCAAAGTTGTCATACATTTGACCTACAATAGCTTGTAAGTTTCCTTTAAATAACCCATTACCAAAAGCTATAAAAAATAAAGCCACACAGGTATAAGTCAGTAGCCAAATGTGATTTTGATTTGTCGCTAAAATTGGAATAGACAACAATATATAACCTGTTGCCATAATTACTAATCCGGTTTGAATTGTACCTTTGTAATTTTTCAATCTGTCGGCAATAAAACCGCCAACTAAACTTAATACATAGATACCTGCATAGAACAATGAATATATCAAACTGCCCTGTTCGTCTGGTAACCCAAATTTGGATATCAAAAACAAAAGCAATACTGCATTCATAATATAGTACCCGAATCTTTCGCCCATGTTTGCTAGGGCTGCAGGTATTAATCCTTTAGGATGATTTTTAAACATAATGATTTGATTTTTAAGTTAATAAATATTTTTTGATTTTTTTATGAAACAATTTTATAATAGTGTGTTAATTTTTGCTACTAAATCCGTTTTCTTAATAAGCCCTACATGCACATCTTTTACTTCGCCGTTTTTAATGAAAACGAGCATGGGGATGTTGCGCACACCGAACTGCATGGCAATATCGTTGTTGGCATCGGTGTCGCATTTGCCGATGATTGCTCTGCCTTCATATTCGGTTGCCACCTCTTCAATGATGGGAGTTAATGCCCTGCACGGACCGCACCATTGCGCCCAGAAGTCAATTACTACTAGTTTGTCGCCCGAAACAAGGGCATCAAAATTGGAATTGTCAATGTTTAAAGCCATAATTGTATTTTTTTTGTTATTATTTTAAAGCGGCGAAGATATTGTTTTTTTGGTAAGGCTATAATTGTTTTTTTTTACCGCTGTGATACGGATGTGCATTGAGAAATATACTTTTTATGGTTATAATCATAAAAACTTTTAAAAAAATATACTTTTTATGGCTATAACCCTAAAAACGTTAAAAAAATATTTGTTATTTAGAGATGTTTATTTTCCTATAGAAGAAATAAATAAAGATCAATTTCCAAAATTTGTAGTTACCATGGATGATTTTTGGAAAGAATCCATCGAAGGTGTTCAACACTTTTATATTTCAGATTTTCTATTATCAGATCAATTTTAGGTTTTCATTATATCATGCCCCATCATCTTTTCTGCACTTTCCCAATCTTTTTGTTCCAAATAGTTCCGAATTAGCGTAGATCGAACTTTACACTCGTTCACTTTAAACTCTTCTGTCATAATAAGTTCAACTTCTTTTTCGGCACAAAGACGGGTTAATGTTTCTGCATCCCCTTCTCTCTGTTTGCCAAAATGATGATTGGGACCGATAAAAATCGCTTTCACATCGATTTTTGAAAAAATATACTCTTCAAAGAAATGGTATGCCGTTGTTTGTGAAAGTTCTTTTGTAAATGGGATCACAAAAACATTATCAATTCCCAATTTTTCAAAAAGTGCAATTTTTTGTTCAAATGTGTTGATTAAGAAAAAGTCAGGCTTGTTCTGCAGTACCTCCTGTGGGTGTGGGTTAAAAGTAATGATCACACTCTGATAATGATGTTTTCGGGCATACTCATTTACTTGCTGCAACAACGCTTGATGCCCTAAATGTACGCCATCGAACGAACCAACCGTAATTACTGATGGTTTTGTAAGTTGTTGGGTTTTACTGTAATGGTAGAGAGTCATTAGTATATTTAAAGATTTAAAGATTTAAGGATTTAAAGATTAAGGGCTTATTTTTCATACTTCTTACTTCTGGCTTCTGACTTCTATCTTCTATCTTCTTACTTCTTAAAGTATCGTACTGCATTTCCAAAAATATCCTGGGTTTTGTTTCCGTAAATGTTTTTGTACAGATTTTCTCCTTTTCGTTCGCTGTGTCCCATTTTGCCGAGAATTTTTCCACAGGGAGAGATAATTCCTTCAATGGCAAAATGCGAGCCGTTGGGATTATGATTTGGATCCATGCTCGGCTTCCCATCAAAATCGCAGTATTGGAATGCTACCTGTTGGGTCTCAAATAGTTGTTTTGCAACATCATCGGTTACCACAAACTTTCCTTCGCCGTGGCTGATGGCAACTTGGTGTATTTCGCCCATTTTGAAAGAGGTTAACCATGGGGAATTTACACTCGAAACTACCGTTTTTGTAATTTGTGAAACGTGGCGATTGCAGTCGTTTCTAAACAGAGTGGGCGATTCGGAGGTTATTTCGCCGATTTTGGCGAAAGGGAGCAACCCCGATTTTACCAATGCCTGAAAGCCGTTACATATACCGAGAATCAACCCGTTGCGGGAAAGTAACCCCACGATGGAGGTTTTAATCCTAGTATTATTCAAAACATTAGCGATAAATTTTCCGCTTCCGTCCGGTTCGTCACCCGAGCTAAAACCACCGCAGAGTGCCAATATTGCAGATTTGTCAATCCATGCTGCCAACTCATCTATAGAATGGTTGATCTCGGTTTCATTTAGATTTCGAAAAACAAAAATTTGGGTGTTTGCGCCGGCTTCTTCAAAGGCACGTGCTGTGTCATAATCGCAATTTGTGCCGGGAAAAACAGGGAGAATAACTAACGGTTTTATCATAATGTTTTGTTTTTTAGAGAGATTCCTCGCTACGCTCGGAATGACAGGGGATAAGTGTTATTATTAAAGAATGCGGCGACAAAAGTAATTATTTTCATATAACAGAAACTTTTCTATTTTTGTGCGTTGAATTAAAATTATTTTTATGGCTGAAACACACACACCAATTCCAAAACCAATTGTTGATAAAATTGTTGCCGAAAGCGGTATCACCCAAGTGGGAAGAGCTTCTATCAGAGAGATTAAGAAAATGATTAATGACATTGAGGAGGCGAGTGGCACGAAGTTCATTCGTATGGAGATGGGAATTCCCGGATTACCCGCCTGCAAAATTGGCATTGACGCTCAAATTGAAGCGCTTAAAAACGGATGTGCCGCACTCTATCCCGATATTGAAGGTACTCCCGCACTGAAAAAAGAGATGTCGTGCTATGTGAAAAACTTCTTAGATTTGGATGTCTCTCCCGACGGCTGCATCCCTACCGTAGGCTCCATGATGGGCGGAATGGCAGGGTTTATGACTTTCGTCCGCACCCGAAAAGAGAGAGATACCACCCTGTTTATTGACCCCGGATTTCCTGTGCAGAAACAACAACACAGGGTGCTGGGATTAAAGTTTGAGACTTTTGATGTTTACAATTTCCGCGGTGATAAACTCCGCGAAAAACTTGTTTCCTATTTGGAAAAAGGAAATATTCACTCCATCATCTATTCCAACCCCAACAACCCATCGTGGATCTGTTTTACAGAGAAAGAGTTGAAAGTTATCGGCGAATTGGCTACACAATACGATGTGTGTGTGTTTGAAGATTTAGCCTATTTTGGCATGGATTTCCGCAGAGATATTTCGCAACCCGGAAAACCCCCTTTCCAACCCACAGTTGGAAAATATACCGATAACTATGCCCTGCTGATTTCGAGTTCCAAAGCGTTTAGTTATGCCGGAGAAAGAATCGGGATGTTGGTGCTTTCCGATCATTTGTACAACAGAGAGTTCCCTGACCTGATCCCCTATTTCGGCACTCCAAAATTAGGGCGTGCCATCATTTATGGTACGGTGTATGCCATCAGTTCGGGTACTTCTCACTCAGCGCAATACGCTTTAGCTGCCATTTTAAAAGCCTGCAACGAGGGTACTTACAACTACTTGGATGAGGTTAAGATCTATGCCGAAAAAGCCCGCATCATGAAACGGATGTTTATCGAAAATGGTTTCAAAATTGTATATGATAAAGATGAAGATCTTCCGCTTGCAGACGGCTTTTATTTCACGGTAAGCTACCCCGGTCTCAGCGGCGAAGAGTTGCTGAGAGAGTTTCTCTATTACGGTGTCAGCGCTATCTCTTTAGCAATTACGGGCAGCGAACGCACCGAAGGATTACGTGCTTGCGTTTCACTGATTAAGATGGAGCAACTGCCGGTATTAGAGGAGAGGTTGAGGTGTTTTAGGGAGAATCATTGAGCGATATTTTCTATTCATCTAAAATACACCGCACACTTATCGCATCCAACTCCTTAAACTCCCAAAATTCTATTTGATTGCAATTATATCGCAACATCGCTCCGATGCCGGCGGTTACGCCGTATGAAGTAGCGTCGGAAGACCAGTATGCCGTATAACCGTATAGGTTTTCAAA
>JAITUN010000195.1 GCA_031286285.1 Bacteroidales bacterium
ATGTTCACACATAGAACCAAACTCGCAGGGGAAAATCGCAATCCAAAGGCGAAACAAAGTGTAATAGCGTTCTTTAAAAGAGAGGTTGGAATTTATAGGGGAAAAGTAGTTTTTTTTTATGACTTGCGACATAGCTTTTCAATAGTATTTTATAATAATACGAATCGGTTTCGTTTTTTATTAAAATATTTAAAAATCTTCTTATTCCATACAATTTTTTCCAAATTCCACGTTATTTACTATCCAATAATTAAAAACAATCATTATGACCCCGTTTCTTGTAGTATTAGGAATTATCGTATTATTAGTTATCTTTGTTATATCTTTGTATAACAGATTGGTACAACTACGAAACAATCGTGAAAATGCTTTCGCCGATATTGATGTGCAGTTGAAACAACGCTATGATTTAATCCCTCAATTGGTGGAAACCGTTAAAGGCTACGCCAAACATGAAAGAGAGACTTTAGCACGTGTAATTGAACTTAGAAATCAAGCGGTTGCAGCCACTACTATTGATGGTAAAATTGCCGCAGAAAACCAACTTTCAGGCGTTTTAGCCGGATTAAAAGTCACCTTGGAAGCCTATCCTGATTTAAAAGCCAATCAAAACTTCCTTCAGTTGCAAGAAGAGATGTCGGATATTGAAAATAAACTTGCCGCTGTGCGTCGCTACTTTAACTCCGCAACGAAAGAACTTAACAACGCCGTACAAACATTCCCCTCAAACATAATCGCCGGAATGTTCGGCTTTCAAAAAGCACAAATGTTTGATCTGGGCAGCGAAAGAGCGAGTCATGAAAAAGCACCTACAGTAAGTTTTTAGTTACGAGTTACGAATGACGAGTGACAAGTGCCCAAATCATTAACCATTAATCATTAACCATTAATCATTAATCATTCCACTATGAAATATATCGGCATAGAAACCCAGCAACGGCGTAATAATATAAAGAGCATGTTTCTCTTGTTTATGTTTCCGGTATTACTCATAGGGTTAGTTTATCTGTTCTTTTTAATTATGTATTCGCAAGAGATTGATGGGATTAACTCTGCCGGTGAAACTACATTACAAGTATTACCTGTTGTACTAATTGCTGTTACCATTTGGTTTTTTATTGCGTATTTTGTTAATACTTTGATGATTCGGCATGCAACCCAAGCGGTCCCGTTAGAAAGAAGAGAGAATAAACGCATCTATAACTTAGTAGAAAACTTGTGTATGGCAAATGGTATGGATATGCCGAAAGTAAACGTGATTGAGGATCAGTCATTGAATGCTTTTGCCAGTGGAATCAACAAAAAGAGTTTTACTGTTACTCTTACAAGAGGAATTATCAACACTTTAGATGACCAAGAGCTGGAAGGTGTAATTGCACACGAACTTACGCATATTCGCAATCGCGATGTGCGTTTACTGATAGTTTCAATTATTTTTGTAGGAATTTTTACAGTGATAGCACAAATGGCAACCCGCATGGTATTTTATAGTTCTATGGGGCGTAGCCGCGGCAGTAAAAACAACGGAGCAAGCGCCATTGTTCTTTTGCTTGTTGTGGCCGCTTTAGGTTTTTTAGGCTATATTTTCTCGCTGTTAATTCGTTTATCTATCTCTCGAAAACGTGAATATATGGCAGATGCCGGTGGAGCACAAATGACGAAAAATCCCTTGGCATTAGCCTCCGCATTGCGAAAAATTTCACGCAACCCTGAAATTCACGGAGTTAAGCGCGAAGATATTGCGCAGCTATACATTGAACATAAAGCAAAAGGCACTTTTTCGGGACTGTTTGCTACCCATCCGCCGATTGAAAACAGAGTAAAGTTATTAGAACAGTTTTAATAGGAAAACTATTAAGTATGCACAATTATAGAGAAAAACTACAGAGAATTACCACCTTTATTTTAGATTTCGACGGGGTACTATCCGATGGCAAGATCTGGGTGTTGCCTGATGGCGAGCAGATGCGCGCCACAAACGTAAAAGACGGTTATGCTATGCAGTACGCTTTGAGAAAAGGCTACCGAATTGCTATTATCTCCGGTGGTATAGGGGATTCTATGCGATTGCGTTACCAAAATTTTAAAGGAATCGAAGTTTTTTTGAAAGTATCAGACAAAGTAGCTGTTTTTCAAGAATATATTGACAAGTATAACCTCAATAGAGAAGAGGTTTTATATATGGGCGATGATATTCCCGACTACGAATTGATGAAAATATGTGGGTTAAAATGCTGTCCGGCAGATGCCTGTACCGAAATCAAAGAGATTGCGGATTATATTTCGTTTGCTGTCGGTGGGCAAGGCTGCGTGCGCGACGTGATAGAACAAACCCTACGTGCCCAAAACCGATGGATGGAGAATGATGCCTGTATCTGGTAGGCTAAACCTGTACTTAAGGAGAGCATCCTCGCCTGCATACTCCACCCCGATTCTCGGAGTGTTTAAGAGTTCGGCTTCTGTAAATTCTAATCCTCTATCTTCAATCCAAATACGTTTATCTTGAAGCGGTTCGCCGTTATCTGAAAGGGTAATTCCTAAGGCTTTGGTTACTTTTCCGGGTCCGTCGGTAACTTGCAGATTCATTTGCGGTTTTCCGGTGCGTTTCAACATCAGTTCTTCACCATGTGTGGCATGGATAGCACGAATCAAGACGGCATCGGGAATATCTTTCAGATTGGTAACTACATTCAGCAAGGGGTGTATTCCGTAACAAAGGTAAACATAGGCAACGCCTCCCTCTGCATACATCATCTCATTGCGTTTTGTTCGCTTTCCTCCGAAAGCATGACAGGCACGATCCTCAACCCCTTTGTACGCTTCCGTTTCGGTGATAATTCCTCCGGATAGTTGCCCGTCAATCTTGGTAAAGAGATATTTTCCAACTAAGTCCTTGGCTAAAAAAACAACATCGTGATGAAAGTAGTAGTTTTTCGGAAGGAGCATTATTTCATCAGAACTTTGTGTGTTTCAATATCATTATTCCCAATAATTTTGACAAAAACAATCATTTCTGTTAGCGTAGTGGGTATTAGTACATTGTTGGTACTGTTTACCAAATAATCGCCTACTATTCTTCCATCAATACTAAAGAGTTGAATCTTTTCAATAAATCTGTTTTCGGGATTGATAATGTTGAGCATTTGTCCGGAAGCATAAACGGTCATCAAATCCTTTTTTTCAACAACAATGCCGTCCGGTTCTGTTGTAAAGTTGTTTTCCGTAGCCCACTCGCTGGTACGGTCTTCGCTACAATTGGCTCTAACTGTCCATAAATAGGCAGTATTTTGGTTCAGGTTTTCCAAAAAGTATGTTTTCTCTTCAAGGAGATCTACATCGTTCCAATCCGTGTTTGAGGCTTCTTGAAACCGAAGACTCCAACTCAAGTTCTCTTCGTTTCCTTCTTCCCATGACAAAATTGCGCTTGTTTGACTTATTTCAGTAACGTTTAGGTTTACAGGAGTTTCGCAGGGAGGTGGTGGAGGTGCATCGGGAGTTGTAAATGATATTATTCCTGACCAAACGCTTATTTGAGTCTCACAAATACTACGCACTCGAACTTGGTAATCGGTCAATGGAATCAAATCTTCCAAAATGAATGAATAAGCGCCGGTAACTTCTTCCGAAATCCAATCTCCTTCCACAATACGATACGATAGTTCATAATCGTCGGCTTTTCCTTCCCAAGATACCACAGCCGAATTGTAAGTAATCGGGTCAACAACAAGGTTTGTTGGCGGTGAACAGACAATTGTGCCGTTATCTCCCAAAGTACCATCTAAGTTAAGGCGTTGCATATAAACTTTACGGGCTTTTCCATCACCGGCATCTCGTGAATCACCCCAAATCGTCAACCAATAACTGTTAAATTGCAACGGCGTTGAAAGCATATTGTCTTTAAAACCTACAGGATTAGATAGTTCAATAATTTCATTATCCCACACATATTCACCATGACTGTTGATCAAGGTAACTTTGTTAATGTCCCATTCGAAATAGTACTGTGGATGCCATTCATTCGTTGTAAAGAACACTGCGGCATTGCCGTCTCCACCCCCTTGAATAGTGTGAAAAGAGATAGTGTAATCATAATAAGGTGAAATTATTACACCGTTTTGTCCCCACATCAATTCGCCGGAAGAGATTTTCAGTTGTTGAATATTCAGTTGTTGCTTTGATTGCTGAATCGTATTTTCTGTTTCCCGCCATGTAACATATAAAAACCCCTCCTCTTCATCGCAATACATTTCAGGTTCAAAACTAGTTAAAATGGTATGTCCACCAACTTTTACTCCGCCTTCTATTCCGTTAAAACCCAGCGTCCCGTTAGCCTTAACATGGGCTACGTAAGTAGATGATTTATTTGGATTATCACGGCTGTCGTACCATCCAACAAAAGTGCCGCCCATTTGATCAGGAATTGCTCTTACTATAACCCATAAGGGTGTCATTCCAAAAAATCCGGTAAAAACAGAGAGGTCATTTGCCCATACGTTAGCGCCATCGGAAGCAATCTTTCTTGCTGTAAGAGTTCGATTTGAATACATCCCTGCTGTTTTTTTAGAAAACGTTACTATTACCTGATTGTTTCCGGCATTTACCAAATAAGGATAATCAATCATCAGAGGTGGGGCTTCTATACGAACATTGTTCCAAAGCAAGGTTCCTGTTTTAGAAATTTTTTGCATCTGAATATAAGCGTCTTCCCCCTGATATACACTCCATGCGCAAACATAGTTTCCATCTTCAGTTTGAATTACGTTCATACGGGCAAGGGTCTCATATTCCATTCCTCCGCAAAGGTCAATGCCATCTTCGCCCCATAACATCTCTCCTGTCGGCGAAACTTTATAAAGTGCATAACTTATACCTGTACCGGTGGAATTTCTACAATCGCATACCACAATGATCGCGTTACCGTCATCATCTACAAAAATGAGTTGGTTGGTCATAGTCCAGGATAGTGTGGGTTTGTTGCTAATCATCTTGCCCGCATCCGAAAAGAGCATATTTCCATTTACGTCAACAATTTGGATAAACGTTGCGGTAACCCCTCCCGTAGGGCGGTTAAAAGTAATAAAGGTAGTTCCATCATTCGAGGTTCCAAATTCAAAATCATAAATTTCGGTACCTAAAGGGGTAATACGGTTGTTCTCTGCAGGATTGTCGTTCCACTGTGCGTTTGTAATCATACAAACTACAGCTAATAAGATTGTAAAAAGTTCTTTTTTCATAAAAATTTATATTTTGTATATAAGGCAACAAAAATATTTTTTTTTTAAATAAAACGAACTAATAATTTCTCTATCGCAACATTTCTTCTGCTTTTCTCACTGCATTCACAAAAGAATCTATCTCTTCAAAAGAGTTATAGAAAGCGAAAGAAGCCCTCACTGTTCCGGGAATA
Organism: Bacteroidales bacterium; assembly: GCA_031286285.1. Taxonomy (GTDB): domain Bacteria; phylum Bacteroidota; class Bacteroidia; order Bacteroidales; family WCHB1-69; genus WRNX01. The sequence goes on from JAITUN010000195.1 coordinate 5,408, forward strand.
CCAAATTTAGTCATTATGGGTTGTGTACAGTGGTGTCCTGTTCTAACAGCAATACCGAATTTGTCTAAAATTACACCTACATCAAAAGGGTGTATTTTTTTTAGATTAAAAGAGAGGATTGCTGCTTTTCTGGATGCTAGGCCGTAGAACTCAATTTTTTTCATTTGAGAAAGTTTTTCGAAAGAATAACTTAGAAGTTCTTGTTGGTGTGCTGCTATTTTTTCAAGGCTTAGATTTTCGATATATTCGATAGCAGTTTTAAGACCAATAACATCTCCCACTCCAGGTGTTCCGGCTTCAAATTTATAAGGGATTTCGTTGTATGTTGTTTCTTCAAAAGAAACTCTCTGTACCATTTCACCTCCGCCTTGGTATGGTGGCATCTCATTGAGCCATTTTTCTTTTCCATACAACACGCCCACTCCCATTGGCGCATACATTTTATGACCGGAAAAAGTAAAAAAATCACAATCAAGTTCTTGAACATCAATTTTTTCATGAGACATCGCTTGTGCGCCATCAATAAGAACAGGGATTTTTTTTTGATGCGATTTTTGAATTATACTACTAATATTATTGATAGTACCAAGTGTATTAGAAGTGTGAGTAACAGCAAATATTTTAGTTTTATCTGTTAAATATTCATCTAGCAAATCCATACAAAGATCTCCTTTTTCGTTGAAAGGCAACACTTTTAAATATGCTTTTTTCTCATTACAAACTAATTGCCATGGTATGATATTGGAATGGTGTTCCATTTCAGTAATAAGAACTTCATCTCCTTCATGAATAAAAGCTTTTCCAAAAGATGAAGCCACTAAGTTTATGGATTCTGTTGTTCCACGTGTAAAGATAATTTCTTTATTTGAAGAGGCGTTGATAAATTTTCTCACAACACTACGTGATTCTTCAAACAATTCTGTAGCTTCCTGGCTTAGGGCATGTACTCCACGGTGGATATTGCTATTATAATGTGCGTAATAATCTGATAGAGCATCAATTACTTGTTTTGGTTTTTGTGTTGTTGCAGCGTTATCAAAATAGATTAAAGGACGATAATTAATCGTTCGATTCAGAATCGGGAAATCGTCGCGGTTCATTATTGCAAATAACTAGTCTTCTTCATTCATGGATGCTTGTTCAATTTTGTGGCGTTCATTTGTTCCTCTTTCTGCTTTAAATTCATTTTTTGAAAGAAAAGCCACTATTAAACAGAGTAGCATAATTACACCGGCTAATGTCCACGTGGCTTTTTCCAAAAAATCGGCAGTCTTACGAACGCCCATAATTTGGTTTGAACCGGCAAAATTGGATGCCAATCCACCACCTTTTGAATTTTGTATCAATACAAAAAATCCTAAGACAAAACAAGCTAAGATGATTAATAAAATAATAACAATCAGCATTTTAATTTCTTTTAGGGGTTATTTTCTTCTAAATTTTGGTTTTGGGTTACTGAATTTTTCACTGTTTCAATAAGGGCTGCAAAATAAGTATTTTTTTCGGGATTATTCAACATTAATTTTTTAAGCAATTGGACTGCTTTACCTGTATAACCTTGATTAGCATAAACCATTGCTAATGTTTCGCTTATAAATACGACATCTTCAATTTCTCCCCATTCTGCGAGATTAATATCTGCATTATGTTTTTCAGGGTCAAACTTTATTTTTGGAATATTTTGCTGTAGTTGATCCGCCAAAAGAGCAATTTCATCAACTTTTACTTCATCCTTTTGATATGAAGTAAAATATTCTAATTTACTATTATGAAATCCCTTTCGATTAAAAATAGAAAGAAGAAGTTTTGATTTTAATGATTCATATTTTTTGGGATATCTTTCTTGCAAAATTTTCAAATAGAAGAAAGTAATAAAATTTGAAGCAGGATATATATGATAATAATTTTCTAACAATTCCACCTGAGCTCTTGGTTCTATAGGAAAGTTTTCAAAAAAACGGTTAACATCAATAATTTCCATATTAGTAATTACCAGTTTACAAATGCTTTATTAAAAATATCTTCAGTTAAATAAGATACAATTTCTTGAATTAATCCCGGTTCTAGACTTGTAAAATTAAGTGTGCTTAAATAATCGGAATAACGTGAGAATGTTTGTTCAAAATCTAAATTTTCTTCAAATCTGTTTTTAAAAGTAACTCTCACAGAGATTGTCAATCTATTCATTGCAGCAATATCATTCCCTTGCAAAGCTATAGGTGTGATTGTGTAGTTCACAATAGCTCCATCAAAAACATAGTCAGCGTTTTTCGTATTCACAATAGTTAACGGTGTTTGGTTTTGAATTCTATCTTTTAATCCGACAGTAAACTCCTGGCTTAAGCTTGAGTTAACCAGCGAGGCATTATTAGGAAAAGTAGCCACATAAACTGTCTTGGCGTTAGGGTTAACTGAACCACCTGTAAAAGAAACGCTTAGCCTACAACCAAAACAGGTTAATGCAAATAAAAAAGCAGTAATCCATGAAAAAAAACAAAAAACCACAGTTTTATGAGATCCCATACTCTTTAATTTTACGATACAATGTTCTTTCAGATATTCCAAGTTCTTTTGCAGCAGCGTTTCTATTACTACCAAAATGTTCCAACGATTTTATAATCATCTCTTTTTCAATTTCACTCAAAGAAGAAGTTTTAATTTTTTCATTTTCATTGAAACATGTTTCTTCTTGAATTTCAATAGGTTGATAATCTGTAAACTTTACTGTTTTTCCTTCTGGCAGTATTGTTTTGCTGTTTTTTAGTTCACTTACTAACTTTTTGAGTTCTGTTACCTCCTTGGTCAAGTCTGCAAGGAATTTATAGATTAACTCACGTTCAAAATACTGAGGTGTAGAATCTCTATCACTTACAAATAAAGCTGGGAGATTGGAACCCGTTTGCGCTGATAAGTAGTTAGCCAGCATCTCTTTGGTAATTGTTCTTTCTTTTTCAATAAGAGACATCTGTTCTGTAATATTTCTTAATTGTCTTACATTTCCTGGCCATGCATACTGTTTTAATTCTTCTAAAGCTTCTTCATTTAATTGTAAAGGCGGAATTTGGTACTTGAATGCAAAGTCGGTAGCAAATTTAGTAAAGAGAAGAAAAATATCCTCTTGTCTTTCTCTTAAGGGGGGTATATGAATAGGCACAGAATTTAGTCTATAATAGAGGTCTTCTCTAAATTTTCCTTTTATAATTTTTTCGGCGATATTCACATTTGTAGCTGCAACTACTCTCACTTTTGTTTTTTGCGGTTTAGATGAGCCCACTTTGATAAATTCACCATTTTCCAATACCCGCAGCAATCGAACCTGAGTAGATAGCGGCAGATCAGCAACTTCGTCAAGGAAAATGGTACCACCATCAGCAACTTCAAAATAACCTTTTCTAGCTTCTGTTGCGCCTGTAAAAGAACCTTTTTCGTGTCCAAAGAGTTCTGAATCAATTGTTCCTTCTGGGATTGCACCGCAATTCACAGCGATGTATTGTCCATGTTTGTTTGCACTATAATCGTGAATTATTTTAGGGAAACTCTCTTTTCCAACACCACTTTCCCCACTAATTAGTACAGACAAATCTGTGGGTGCTACCTGAACAGCAATATGGATAGCATAATCCAATGCATGATCAAAGCCAATAATGCCATATCGTTGTTTAATAGAGATGAGTTGTTTATCCATTATCAGAAATAGGCTGCAAAATAACACAAAATATTACAGCATTTTAAAAAACAATCTATTTTTGCCGCATTATTAATCAATCAAGTAAAAAAAATATGGCAAAAGTATTAATTATTGGCGCCGGTGGCGTTGGCGCTGTGGTAGCACATAAATGTGCTGTTGTTCCCGAAGTTTTTTCAGAGATTCTGTTAGCAAGTAGAACTAAGTCGAAGTGTGATAAAATTGCAGCAGCAGTAGGAGAAAATCGTATTCAGACGAATCAGGTTAACGCGGATTCTGTTCCCGAAATGATTGCTTTGATAAACAGTTTCAGACCTGACTTAGTGATTAATGTGGCGCTGCCCTATCAAGATCTTCCAATCATGGATGCCTGTTTGGCTACAAAGACAAACTACCTGGATACAGCAAACTACGAACCGATTGATGAAGCCAAATTTGAGTACAAATGGCAATGGGCGTATCATGAAAAATTTAAGGAGGCCGGAATCATGGCACTATTGGGCTGTGGCTTCGACCCGGGTGTTACCGGAATATATACAGCATTTGCGGCAAAGCACTTTTTTGATGAGATCCATTATTTAGATATTGTGGATTGTAATGCAGGAGACCACGGCAAAGCGTTTGCTACAAACTTCAATCCGGAAATCAACATCCGTGAGATTACTCAGCCCGGAAAATATTGGGAAAATGGGAAGTGGCATGAAGTTCCTGCAATGTCAATTCATAAACCGATTCACTATCCTAAAATTGGTGAGAAAGAATCTTACCTACTGTTTCATGAAGAGTTAGAATCTTTAACTAAAAACTTTCCTACTCTAAAACGCGCCCGCTTTTGGATGACTTTTGGCCCTAAATATATCAATGTGTTGAATGTGTTGCAAGAAGTGGGGATGACAAGCATAAAACCTGTAATGTATGAAGGAAAAGAGATTGTACCCTTGCAATTCCTAAAAGTTGTTCTTCCAGAGCCTTCCTCATTGGCAGAAGGTTACACCGGACAGACATCAATAGGATGCCAAATTAGAGGGATTAAGGATGGAAAGGAACGCACCTACTATATTTGGAACAACTGCGACCACGCAGAAGTTAACAAAGAGATTGGTGCACAAGCAATTTCATACACTACGGGAGTCCCCGCTATGTTAGGAGCTAAAATGATTCTCACAGGAAAATGGAAAGGAAAAGGCGTTTTCAATGTTGAAGAGTTTGACCCTGATCCATTTATGGAAGAAATTGGAAAATATGGACTACCCTGGAATCAGGAGATTGATAGGCCTTTGCCTGTGGAAGCTACGGACTTGGGCTAATAATCACTCTGTCATCCATTTTAGCCTCAACATCAGTATTTTGCTCTGTCATTTTTTGAACACTCTCAATAAAAACATTGCGCACGAGCGTTCCGAGATAGAGTACCGATTCAAAATTAATATTACTTAGAAAACCATCTCCACCAAGTGCTAAGAAATTAATAGTTACGATAGTGTAAGTTCTTTCAGGAATTATCGGAGCACCGCCGATAGTATAAGAAACTAATCTGCCTGTGCTATAAACGGTTTGCACGTTTGACATCGGTGCATTTCTTTTCTCTGTAAAATTATCAAACATTTTTTTTAATTCACTGCCTTTAACAAACACAAAAGCAACAGTATTGTCAAAAGGTGCAATTTGGTAAAGATCGCCAATTGTAATTCTGCCTTGAGGTAATGCTGCTCTAATCCCTCCAAAATTCAATAATGACAAGTCAGCTTTCTCCATTTTTTTTGACAATAGGTAATTGTTACCCCACTCAAAAAGCATATCTACTAATAAGTTAGACAATGGACTCATCGGAGAAAATGAAATTAAATCTTCTTTGGAATAACCGATAAATTGGGAGAATACTTTATCTTTATCTTGTATAAGATAGTTTAAGTAAGTCTCCATTGTCAAGTCTGCATTTTTATCAAAAGCCGAGTCTATTTTTACAACCTCATATTGAAAACGGTAGTTATTGTTTTGCGCGTTGACAGTGAGGCAAAAGCTACATAATAATAGTAAAATTACAAAAAAAGTTCTGTATTTAGCCATATAGTTTATTTTTGCGGCGAAATTAAAAATGTTTTTATGATAAAGAAAATGCTCTCTATTTTTTTTGGGTTATTAGTTTCTCTAAATGGTATTTCTCAAAAGGCAGTTTACCAATTACCCATTTCGTCTGAAACAACAATCAATAACCAATCTTTTTTTTACACATTGCCTAAAACGGCTTTTAAAGTGGATGTTATAGTTACTAAAATGAACCACATCAAAGGATTATATGCAGATTTTGCAGAAAAGATGTTGGGTATTACTAATTATTGCAAAGAAAATGAATCTTCTTACAAATTAAAAAAGATTGTCTTAACACCTTTCACAGTTCCTGATGAATCTTTGCAGTTTGTGGTTGAGCTTTCTTCTAACCAGATGAAAAATAATTTATTCCTCTCTTTGTATTCCAAAAATACTGTTTTTGACTATCATTTATCATCAAAACCCGAACAGTCTCAAACAGATATTTTGCCCGATTTTTTTTTAAATTATGCAAATATCGTTTTGCAACAAACCTATGAAACATATACAGAAACAAAAATCATTGACGGTATTGTTACCCAAATTCCTGTTTCGCTAACGAAAGTAACTTCAAAAACTTATGAACAACAAGCTAGGGAAGCAGTTGATTTTATTGAAAAAATACGGAATGACCGATATGCTATTCTCTCTTTTTCGCAAGAGGTTACAATTGAAAAAGAGGCTTTTGAGTACCTTGTAAATCAATTAAATGAATTGGAAAAACAATATTTGGAACTCTTTACAGGAATCACTGTATTGGAAGATATTTATGAAACATTTGTGGTTTATCCGGATAGCGAATCGGCATTATTACACATTTGTTCGGTTATTCCCGATGTCGGTTTTAGTACTTCAATATCCAAAACCCAAGCTTATAATTACTATTTAAGATGTACACCGCAAGCACTTTTAACATTGAAAACTGATTATTTGCGAACAAATGCTCAAAATCCTAAAATAAAAAATAATACAGGGTATCGAATAAGAAAAACTATACCGGTATACATTTCTCTTGTTCAAGGTGATAAAGAGGAACTGTTAGGAGTATTTCCCATTTATCAGTTTGGATTATTAGAAACTTTGCCTGCGAATTTGGATGGTTTCGATATTGGGGAGTGGAGTTATGTCTATTAACGACAAAAATGGAGGATGGGAAGTAGTGGGTTAATGCCTGAAATGCCTCTTTCCTGTGAAAACCATACTTATCCCTAATTCGTTGCAAGCCTTTATCGAGTCTTCATCACGTACAGAGCCGCCGGGCTGAATGATGGCGGATACACCGAACCGGTGCGCTATTCGTACAACGTCGTCAAACGGGAAAAAAGCATCGCTGGCAAGAACTATTCCTTTAGTAAAGCCTGCCGCTTTAGCCTGTTCCAATGCAATGTGGGCAGCGCCAACTCTGTTCATCTGTCCGGCGCCCACGCCTACCGTGCGCATCTCTTTTGCCAAAGTAATCGCATTCGATTTTACGTGCTTGCATATTTTCATCGCAAACAACAGATCGTTCATCTCCGATTCAGTAGGTGCTTTTTCAGTTACCACATTAAATTCATAATCCTGAACTGTAGCGTGGTCGGTTTCTTGAACCAACAAACCGCCGTTTACACTCAACATCACATTTTTATCTTCATTTTTACGAGACAACTCAAAGGTCATCAAACGGAGATTTTTCTTGGCGGTTAATATTTCCAATGCTTTATCGGTAAATTTTGGGGCTAAGATAATCTCTAAGAAGACGTTCTTCATCGCTTCTGCGGTGGGTTCATCAATGGTTTGGTTGGTTGCCACAATCCCGCCGAAGATAGAAACGGGGTCGGCATCGTAGCAGCGTTGCCACGCTTCTTGTACCTCTTTTCCAATTCCCACGCCACACGGGTTTTTGTGTTTTACCGCCACCATTACGGGTTCATCGGCAAACTCTTTTACCATATTTAATGCGGCGTCGCCATCCTGAATATTGTTGTACGACAACTCTTTCCCGTGCAACTGCTGTGCAAAAGCCATAGAAAACCCTTGCGGTTTTCCTGCGTAGAAACAGGCTTTTTGGTGCGGATTTTCGCCGTAGCGCAACGATTGTTTTTTAGAAAAAGTGAGGGTCAGGTTTTCGGGTTCCGTTTCTCCCAAATTTTCAGTCAAATAGCCGGCAATAGTGGCGTCGTAGGCAGCGGTGTGGCGAAACACTTTAGCCGCCAACTGTTGGCGTGTCTCAAAAGTGGTGTCGCCGTTATTTTTCAACTCTTCGATTACTCGCGGGTAGTCGGCGGCATCACATATTACCGTAACAAAAAGGTGGTTTTTAGCGGCACTGCGCAACATACTCGGTCCGCCAATATCAATATTCTCAATCGCTTCTGCTAAGGTTACGTTTTCTTTGGCAACGGTTTCCTTAAAAGGATAGAGGTTTACGACCACCATATCAATCATATCAATCTGATTTTCTTGGGCTTGTTTCAGATGGTTTTCGTTGTTTCGTAAGCAGAGCAGACCGCCGTGTACTTTGGGGTGCAGCGTTTTTACTCTTCCATCCATAATTTCGGGAAATCGGGTTACCTCATCTATCATCTTCACAGGGATTCCGTTATCGTGAAGCAGCTTGTAGGTTCCTCCGGTAGAGATAACCTCGTAGTTAAAAGTAATGAGTTGTTTTACAAAGTCTAACAGACCTGTTTTGTTGCTGACGCTGATAAGGGCTTTTTTCATATCAGAATCCGTTTTTCTTCATTAAGGCATCAATCTTTGGCTCTCTGCCTCTGAATGCTACGAAAAGTTCCATCGGTTTTTTGGAACCTCCTTTAGAGAGGATGTTTTCCACAAAGGAATCGGCAACCTCTTTATTCATAATCCCTTTTTCTTGGAAAAGTGAGAAAGCGTCTGCTTCTAAAACTTCTGCCCATTTATAACTGTAGTAACCCGCTGCATATCCGCCTGAGAAAATATGGTTGAAAGAGGTGCTGAAACAAGTGCCGGGCGCTTCGGGAAGCAGTTCCACTTTTTCAAAGGCTTTCTGTTCCAACTCAAGGATGTTATCCACTATATTTGGGTCTATCGTGTGCCACATCATATCGGTAGATCCGAACATAAGTTGACGGCAAAAAGAGTAGCCTGCCAAATAGGTTTCCGCTTTTTTCAGTCTGATAATCAACTCTTGGGGTATTAATTCTCCGGTTTGATAATGGTAGGCGAATGTTTTCAAAAAGTCGGGTTCGGTAGCCCAGTTCTCCATAATTTGCGAGGGCAGCTCAACAAAATCGCGGGCTACACTTGTGCCTGACAAAGACTCATAAGTTACATCGGAGAGCAAGCCGTGCAGGGCGTGTCCAAATTCGTGCAGGAAAGTACCCACTTCACTAAAAGTTAACAAAGAGGGATTGGTTTCTGTGGAGGGTGTAAAGTTCATATTTAAGGTAACAATCGGGCGAATATCCATGTTGCCGGCTTTACGCTGTTCGCGGTAGGAGTTCATCCATGCGCCTGCGCGCTTTGATTCGCGGGGATGGAAATCCAAATAGAGTACCCCCATAAATTTATCGCCTCTATACACTTCATACGCAGTAACATCAGGATGATATACTTGTATCTCTTCATTTTCTATATAGGTTAATCCGAATAAGTTTTCTGTTAATTGAAACACACCTTCAATCACTTTTTCTAATTTGAAGTAGGGTTTTAACAATTCATCATTTAAGCTGTATTTATTATCTTTCAATTTTTCGGCGTAATAAGTGAAATCCCAGCGTTGAATGGGTTCATTCAATCCTAGTGATTTTGCATATTCTTGAACTTCTTGCACCTCTTTTTTTCCTGCAATAAAAGATACCGCAGCCAAGTCATTCAATAGTTTATACACATTTTCAGGGGTTTCCGCCATTCGGTTGGTAAGCGCGTAATACGCATAATTCTCAAAGCCCAAGAGTTTCGACATCTCATCTCTTGCTTTCAGAATCTCTTTAATGATTTCCGAGTTGTCATATTTTCCTTTGAAGGCTCTTGTATTGTACGCCATAAAAAACTCTTTTCGCAGGTCTCTGTCATCGGCGTAGGTCATGATAGCCAAATAACTTGGCTGACTAATATCGAACAGATATCCTTCTTGATTTTTGCTTTTTGCTTTACTCTTAGCAATTTCTAATGCACTCTGAGGCAACCCTTTCAGTTGAGAATCGTCTGGAAAAAGTTTAGAAAACTCGTTAGTATAATTGAGTACATTCTCTCCAAATTCTAAAGATAGTTTTGAGAGTTTCAAGGAGAGTTCTCTGTATTTTTCTTTACTAGTTTCATTCAATTTGGCGCCGTTTAGAATAAAGTTTTTGTATATTTTTTCCAACAATATCAAATCTTCTTCATTTGTCAACTCGTTTTTTTCGGAATAAACCCATTCAACTTTTCTAAACAGGTCGTTATTGAGGTAAATTTTGTTTGAGAACTCTGTCAACATCGGGCTGATCTCTTTTGCAAGGGCTTGAATTTCGGGGGAGGTGTTTGAAGAGAGCAGATTGAAAAACACGCCTGCTACTTTTGACAATAGTTGTCCTTTAAATTCCAAAGGAACAATAACAGTTTTAAAAGTGGGTTTTCGATGAGGGGAATCCTGGATTCCGGTTTGTTTTTCACTATTTACAATAGCCGCAATTTCCATCTCTGCTAATTCAATAGCATATTTAAAAGCAGGCAAAAAATCTTCTGTTTTAATAACATCAAATGGTGGGGTTTGGTGTGGTGTGTTCCAATGTTGAACAAGTGGGTTGTTTTTAATACTGTCCGGCATTATCATTGCGTTATAAGGTGTAATTTTTTGCTGTGCAAAAATAAGGTTTACAATAATACTTAATAAAAGGGTAAAGAATAGGTTTTTTTTCATACTTTATAACTATAAATTTTGAATTTTGAATTTTTAACTCTATATCTCCGTATCAACACTATTGCTTGCGCTGCAATTGCTTTTCCTTTGCCAATGGCATCTAATTGTTCGTTGGTTTTGGCTTTAATAGAAATATTATCTGCATCTATTTTCAGTATTTCTGATAGACGGGTTCTCATTGCATCAATATAGGGAGTCAATTTTGGTTTTTCTGTAATGATGTTAATATCAATATTTTCAATAACAAAACCTGTTTCTTTTAGCAACTGATATGTTTTTTTAAGTAATATTGTGCTATCGGCATTTTTGTATTTAGGGTCTGTATCAGGGAAATGAGTGCCAATATCTCCCAAAGCTGCAGCGCCGAGCATAGCATCAATTAAAGCATGGATGGCGACATCTCCGTCGGAGTGCGCCACACATTTTTTTTCAAAAGGAATTGAAATTCCCAATAATTTAAAGTCTAATTCTTTATTTTCAATTAATTTATGAATATCGTACCCAATTCCAACACGTGTACTCATAATAATATTAGTATCTGTTTATTTTACCTTGCTCTTTGATTTGTTCTTTATTAAATGATTTAAGCAAGAAAGAGAGGGAGAATCGCAATGTATTTTCGAGAGGGTGATGTTGAGTAAAAGTAAACAAGTAACACACATCAACGGCAAAGATACTGTATTTTAATCCTACTCCAACAGTAGCAAATTTTCTATTTCCTTTATATTTATTTTCCAGAAATGAACCGGCTCTAACAAATAAAATATCTCTGTAAGAATATTCTAAGCCGAATGCCCACACTATTTCTCTAAATTCCTCATTAAGGCACCCTTTAGAATTCCATTTATATCCGCCAGCGGCATCGGCGAAAGATCGTCCTATACCTTCAAGAGGATTTATTTTATTTAGGTCTTTTCCGTTACCGTAATAGTGCCAATCTTTAGTTAAAGAGTCGCTTCTTCCAATAGGCGGGGTTGGAACCAATAATTTTCCTGCTTCTACATTAATTGCAAATTTATTATAATCGTCAAATGACAAAGTATAAGACAAGCCTAATCTCATATTACAAGGGAGGAAGTCTCTTCTTACGACTTCATTTGAGTAAGAAATTTTATTTCCAATATTTGAGATATTAAACCCAAACATTAATTCAGAACTTTTCAGTCCGTCTTTATTATGAGCGAACTCTTTATTAACAAAAAGAGAAATGTCTACAGCGCCTGCCAAACCGGGTTTCATATCAATTCCTGCGTCTTTATCATGAAATCCGGCAGTAAGATTAGAATAGACAAAACGAGGTGTTAGTGCCATAGAAACAATTTTGGAAAGTTTTCTAGAATAAGTAAAATCAAGTGCAAATTCATTAGGATTAGCTTTATTCAGCAAGTATCCATCTTTATCTGTAAACTGGATTTCGCCCAATGTAAAATATCTTAAAGAGAAAGCGATAGCGTCGTTATCGGTAATTTTCCAAAAAGAGGCGAGATACACTAAGTGAATATCACTAACTAATCCTTTAAGCCATGGGCTGTACGATACTCCAATCCCAAAGACGTCATCATTAAAAATATATTTTGATGGGTTATGATGCTGCGACCACAAGTCGGGAGAAGTAGCCACACCTAAGTCTCCCATTCCACCTGAGCGGGAATCGGGAGAGATTAACAGAAATGGGGCTGCAGTTGTAACAGTATTCATATAGGGCTTAGTAGGTCGGTTAATATCAAATTCTTGCGCAAATAATGAATAAATAGCAATAAAGAGTAAAGCGCAGATAAGAAGTTGTTTTTTCATGATATAATAATTTTGAGAATAATTTTTAACAACGGAACTACAATTTTATTATTTTATAGAATAGCAATTTTTTCGATTTTTTCTACAGTTTCTCCTTTAGAATTTCTAACAGTAATACGATATAAGTAAACTCCTTTACCAATAGTATCTCCATACTCATCTCTTCCGTTCCAATCAATAGCATCACTTCTGTTCCCCTCTAAAAATTGTGTTTGGCGAATAGTTTTTACTAGTTTCCCTGATATAGTAAAGATGTGTATTATTATATCAAATGTTTCTATAGGTTGATTGTGTTCAAAAAAGAAAGAAGTTTTCGTAGTAAAAGGATTAGGGTAGTTTAAAACATGTTCGATTTTTAATTTTTCATCCGATTTAACAATAAAATCAAGAGATGCCTCTGAAGGATTATTACAAATATCCCATGCACGTACTTTAATAGAGTGTGTTCCGGGTTGTAAATTGGTGAGTGCATATCTCACGGTTCCTGAGTTATAACTATCTTGGTCAGCTAAATAAAAGTCATTGAGAACCATTTGTTTTTCAATATTATTATCTAAAATAGCCACGAGATCATGTCCAATACCGTTTCCACTTGTATTAATTCCATAATCATCTTTCAATTTTAGGAGCAAAGTAGGATTTTGGTTTGTAATTCCTCCTGGAACAAATTTATCATCATTGAGGAATATCTCAATTTCTGGTCCCTTAGTATCAGCAATTGGATTATTGCTCATTCCACCAATAAAAAAGTCATCATAGTAACCTCCGGCGTCTTCATTTTCGGAAGCTGCATAATAACTAATTTTTCCTTTTCCATATTCAAAATTAATATCTTTCGGAATATAAAAAGAGAATTCAAAATTTCCATTTGTAACCGTTGCGTTTCCTTTAAATAGCACTTTATTTTGCACAACAAACTCAGCAACTTCACTAGCAGGATCTTGTCCTAATGTTTTTTGAATAAAAGCCTTGTCTAAAATTGAAGGGAAAACATTTCCATTAAAGTTAGTAAGAATATTTCCTGAATTATCAGTTACTTTTCCTTTCACGGTTACTTTCGATAAGGCTCTAAGTGTATCAGTTTTTTGGAGGTTATCGCTAAGAATTTCTTCTGTATGGATGTTATAATTAGGAATATTTATTTTCATTGCAGGGTCTCCCATCAAATAGATCATATTTGAGCCATCGTAAGTGCCACCAATATTATTTTTAGCAAGTTTGTGAATTTCACCTACAGTCTTATATCTTCCATTTATTTTGCCTCCAATTTCATAGAAAAGTCTATTTCCAAAAGAGTTATTAGATCCTGTAACCCTTGAAGTAGTAATAATAGCGCATACACCTCCATTATCGTTTAGGAAAGCTAATTCAGCGGGCGAGATCGCCGGTTTATCGTACCAACCAAAAGAGCATGTAATTGTGATCATAAAGGGTTGGTTGAACTTATTTTTCCAATTGTTGATATCAACAATTTCCAAAATTCTTTCATGGGCCCAACCGTTTCCACCCCCATGTCCAAAATAGCTGATTACTAGTGCTCCTCTCTCCATTCTCATATTAATTGCTTTGTTAACATCCGGATATCGCTGTCCACCTGCGAATGAAATTTGTGTATAAGCGTCACAATATATTTTTTCCAAATTAAAAACAGGGAAATTGGATTCAATTACTCCTGCAGCAGCTTCGGCATCCTTAAAATGGCGATTATCATCTTCATCATCAGCAACAAAAGTCATCATATTTCTCCAATCTCCAAAGTTGCTAATTTGCGAGGCATTTTGAGTAGCAATTTTATATCTTACTGAAGCATTGATCGTTTTATCTACTGCTATTTTTGCTTGTGCTAATGTTGACACAGGAAATCTTCCCACAGCAACATTAATCAAATCCATACTCAATGATCCGCCATTGATTCCCAAAATTCCAAAGAAGTCATCGCAAGACCTTGATGCATTTTCTGAAGTTGAAATTTTGCCTTGATAATTTGGAACAAATATCCGGGTTCCTTGGACACGTCCTCTATAGTCATATGATGGACGACCAAAAAGGAGAAGGTATTTAATTCTTTGAGAATCGGTGTCGTACAAAAATCTCATAAAGTTTCTGATAGCAACAATGTCTTGAGCTCCTGATGAAAATTCATTATATACTTGTTCAGTAGTAACCACCTTAACTGTAATATTGTTTTCTTTTGCTCTGAATTGTGCTAACCGGTTTGCTTCTGATAAAAAAATTGGATGTGAAACGATTACCATATCCACATTACTAAATCCATGAAGATTTTGGTTTTCCACTTTGCCAATAGAAGTGATAGAATAGTAGCTTGAACCATCAAATGCAACAAAACGGCGCATCTTTTCGGTTGGCGTTTTAAAAGATAGTTCTGTTCCTGATAAATTTCCTTTCAAGGCATACACTTCATTATGCTCAGTAACATCCCAAATTTTAGTTTGTGACGAAGCATTTAATAATTTGACCATGGAAATATTACCTGCTTTTAGATTCTCAAGAATGGCAAATGGCATTGCTCCGCTATTAATAGCCAATTTACATTGAGCTTGAATTTCAATATAGTCTAAATGAGCGGTGGAAGAATTTTGGGCGGAAGTATAACTTAGAGTTAATGCAAAATTTCTTGAAGCTACCGGCAGTTCTTGTTCAAAAATATTGTTAGCATAATAAGAATATGGTGAAGTGAGTAATAAAAATGATTGGGTATTATTTTCCCAGGATAATTCCATTTTTGACGAGGATGTTCCTGTAGATGCAACCTTAATTTTAGTTCTAACTTTGTTGTTGTATAGTTCAGGCAAAACAAAATTATAAGTTTTTGTTGTAGAAGCATAGATAGGCTCATCAAACCATTCTCTTCCCGATTCTCCAAAATTAATCACATCTTTTTCATAAAAATCATAGAAAGTTAAACTATTGATGACGCCATTTTCTGTTTGGTTAAGAAAGTTTTTTTCCTCAACTCTTTTTTTATTTCCAATACCGGGGTCAACATTAATAAAGTAATATGCATTATCAGAATAGATATTGTATTGATGAGAAAAGATATTACTATTTTCATTAAACTCCCAACTATGAGGTCCTTGGGCATAAAAAACTAAATAACTGTTTTCATCAAAAATATCGTTTCCGTTATCAACTATCATAATGGGGCATTCCAAAAGGTCGTCAATTTGGATTTCAGGATTGATATCGGAAATAGCTCCTCCACCATTACCGAATAAGGCGATAGAAGAAGAATGTAAGCCTGGCATAGAAATTCCCATGCTCTTGAGATCATTATAAGTAATTTTATGTAGTCCGGTGTTTTTTACAGCTATTTTGTACCAATTTCCTGAAGCAAGAACAGAGATCATATTTCTTGCTGTTTTGCTACTGGCTATAGGATCAAATCCTTCAACTCGAATCTCACATGAAACTAACCGTTGATATTGTCCATTGGAATTCTTGATAATTGGAATAATGGACAACAAAGCGTAGTATCTGTTTTCTTCTGTTCCTGTTTTTAAATCAACTTTGGGCGTATCAAAAGTATATTCTTCCGGAATAAGTTTCGTTTCTTCAGAAGTAAGTGCCTCATATTTAAGATTTGACAAAGAATATTTGTAAGAGGCATAAAGATGATTTACCTCAATTTTGTCCCATAGAGCAGGTAGAGTAATAAACTCAGATGTAGTAATCGCTTCATCAAAAGTAAGTGTCTTGATTATTCTGTTATTGTATTCAGACTCAAAAATCTTAAACTTTGGAACGTTGTATGATTTTGTAATCACTTGTGCCAAAGAATTACTTTGAATAAGAAATAGTATAGCAATAAATAAATAATAAAAATAAAAAATGGGTCTTTGCTTGTTCATCTGTACTATAAAAAGGAGAGTTACGTTTTTATAAAGAAATTTATTATAGCATATAACGTTGATTTACCAAAAAAAAATATAATCCTAATGATTTTGTATTTGCGAAGAGTCATAATTCTTTTTCTTATCTTTTTTTCTATATTAAGTTCTTCTGGACAAGATGCGTATTTTTCGCAATTTTATGCTAATCCTCTCTATCTAAATCCCGCATTTGCAGGAACTGTTAATTGTCCTAGATTTACATTGAATTTCAGAGATCAATGGCCAGCAATTAAAAGAAATTTTGTCACTTTTTCAGGAAGTTACGACCAACACATATATGCCATACACGGTGGTATTGGGGTTTTGGCAACAGCCGACATCCAAGGCGGTGGCATTTTCCAGACTTATAACATTGGAGCTATTTATAATTTTAGAGTACAAATAAGTAATCAGTTTTGTTTGCAGTTGGCATTTCAAGGAAGTTATTTCTATAATTCCCTTAATTGGGACAAACTACTTTTTGCTTCCGACTTGGTTAACTCATATACTCTTTCCGATTTACCAAAAGATCAAAGCAGTGATTTAAAAAAATCACAATTTGATGCAAGTATTGGAATAGTAGGATACACACCTTACCTTTATTTTGGTTTGGCAGTTCATCATTTATTGCCGTTACAAATGAGTTTTTTTAGGAATTCGAGTGATAAATTCAAAACAATTTGGGAACCTAAATGGACTGCACACGTGGGAGGAAAAATTATCATCAAGCAAAAGATGAAAGATGAGGTTAATTTTGGAGACATTTTTATATACCCAAATATTGTGTTTATTTCTCAAGGTAATTGTAACTATTTGCATGAAGGATTTTACTTCAACTTTTACCCATTTACGATAGGTTCGTGGTTAAGGCATAGTTTTAAGAATTTTGAAGCTTTTATTATCTCTTGTGGAGTAGAGTATAAAATATTTAGAATTGGGTATTCTTATGATTTTAGTCTTACAAAATTAGAGAAAACAGGAGGCGCTCATGAGGTCTCTTTACAATTTATGATCCCTTGTAATCCTGAAAAAATGAAAAAATCAGCACAAAGAAAAAACACAAGATTTTCAGCAGTAGCTTGCCCCACTTTCTAAGTTTTTATATAAAAAATACTCAAAATAAGAGTTTGTATTATAATAAATATACTTTTGCACACTTTTTTAGAGTATGTACAAAAAAATATTTACGATAATTAACAAAATCTATTATTAAATTTTCATTTTATGAATCGAACTTATACTTTATTTGATTTTTTTCAGAAAAAAACCCGGCCGCTATTCTTGCTTATATTGCTGGGCTTTTTTGTTTTTAGCGCAGGCAATAGTTATGTCGCGGCGCAGACACAAATTGCCTCACTGTCGTGGGGACTTCCGGATGGAGGGTGGGAAAATTCCGTCAATAGAATTGGGACCCCTCTTCAATTTCCAAGTACTATGGTCAGAATGGGGGACGCAGGGTATCTTTTGATACGGATTATGTTAGAAAACGACCCTGCCAATAATGCTCCCTGGCAACAGCCCCGAATTAAGATTGATTTACCTCGCGGTTTTGATTTCTCTCTTACAAATGTAACGACGGCAGCAAGAGCAGACAGTATTCTGATTGTTGAGCCGGGGCTAACCTTAAGGTCTCTTTTTACTGCCAATACAGCGCCAACCGGCAATGCGGCAACAGGATCACCAACCAATCGAACAATAACCCTTGCTTACGCAAACGGCGCCGGGGTGAACTCCAAAGGGATTACCGGCACCGGTGTGCCTGCCAATACCCTTGCACTTGGAGACTCCATTGTGATAAAGGTAAGAATAAGAGCAATATGGGAGGCAAACCCATTAAACCCCGGTATGGTTGTGGTTACGCTGAGTTCCGGTGCGAACCAATCCATGATGGGAATCCCTATAAGACAACTACAACTCAATATGACAAGCCCTACCTTGCGTATTAGACCAACGCCACCCTATTCAGAAACAGTCCTCTTTGATAAAATATTAGTGGACACTAATTGGGTACATGTAGATATTGACGCGCAACAGGGACATACCCGCTCGGCGTATATTAATTATGCCTACAACGGTACCGTTGTCTATTTGGACAGTTTTAAGATAGACGGCAAACCATTAACCATTTTGGGCTCAAACGGCGGCGCAGGCGTTTTCCATGAGAATAGGACATCAACTACCGCTCGAGTGCATATCCGCTTAGACCAAAGCAATCTATTGGGGAATATCACTGATGTCCCCAGAACAATTACTTTTCGAGCCACCTCCAACCGAGGGTGCAAGTGGGAATTGACGCCATGGATACAAAATCCTCTTGTGCCAAATACTGCTCCATCAGGTACTGCTTCATACGACAGGTGGAATACGAATGTTACGATATTGGATTTGCCCGGCACGCGAGGATTCCCTTTGTACAATTCGCAAAACAACGCTATTACAGGCGCTAATGTGGGAGTTTTTACTAACAACTCCCAACCCATTATTATGAGGACAACCCCACGTTTTAATATGGATAAGTTAGATGATCCTACCGACTTGACCAATATACGAACTCCTGCAGATGCCTATACTGCAAACCATTTTTATTCTTTTTGTTGGGATGGGGTAACACCCAACTACGCTACCCTTGCGCTTAAAGAACAAAATGGTCAGCCCTCTATTACTTGTGAATTCAGAACCTATTTAGATTACTATACAGACCTCTCCTGGTGCGAGTATTACGACACTACGCAAATCTATTACCGCGTAACCTGTCCCAGCAAACTCAATCCTGCAGTAGATAGTATTGTGGTCCCGGTTACCCGCTTGTTAGCTTCCGATCTGGACTATTACAAAAGACCCTGTATTGAAGTTCAAAACAATTATCCAAGTTCTAATGCT